>JBOFUD010000112.1:0-11942 GCA_051652385.1 Flavobacterium sp. | reverse complement strand
ACTATAGGTTTGCAAACTTCGCAACCGTCGCCCTGGCCATGATGATCAATTACTTCGTAAAAATTGACATATTTATTGATTTTTACCAAATCAAACAGTTCTTGTCTGGTGTAATGAAAGTGTTCACAGAGGTTTTCTTTGACTTCTTTTCCAATTGATTTTTGAGTGGCTTTCACTAAGTCTGCAACCATGGGTTTGCATCCACCGCATCCAGAGGTGGCTTTGGTGAGTTTTACGACGTCCGAGAGTGTTTCGCAACTCCCTTCAGTAATAGAACAGCAAATGGCACCTTTGGTTACACTTTCGCAGGAGCAGATTACTGCTGTATCCGGTAACTCCATAACACTGCTCATGCTGCTACTTTCGCCTCCACGCGAACCCAAAATCAAATCTTCAGGATTAAGTGGTAAGGCCAAGGAATTGCTGTAGATTTGAAACAATCCGTTATAATCTGAGGAATCGCCTACAAGAATACCTCCAAGTAAGGTTTTACCATCTTTGGTGACATTGATTCTTTTGTAAATTTTACTGAATTTGTTTTCATATATAATAGCAGTTACCGCTTCATTTTCAATGAAAGGATCTCCGAAACTGGCCACCTCTACACCAATTAACTTCAGCTGGGTCGACATATCGATGGTTTCTTTCATGGTTTTTGAACCCTTCAGAATTTGATCCGCTGCTATGTCGGCCATCTCATAGCCTGGCGCGACCAAACCATAAATCATGTTTTGATACAAGGCTGCTTCACCGATGGCATACACAAAAGGATCCGATGTTTGCATTTGATTGTTGACTACTATTCCTCCACGATCACCAACAACTAATCCAGCAACTCTCGCGAGTTCGTCACGTGGTTTGATCCCAGCAGATATAACCAGCATATCAACTTTGAGTAGTTCATCATTGGCAAACATCATCCCTTTTATACTGGCGTCTCCGTCTATGTATTGAGTAACTTTGTTAAGATGAATACCTATATTGAGTGCTTCTATTTTAGCTTGAAGCATATTGCTAGCACCCTGATCTAATTGTCTTGGCATTAAACGGGGGGCAAATTCTACTACATGCGGATTTAATCCTAGATCTCGAACTGCTTTTGCGGCTTCTAAACCCAAAAGTCCTCCGCCAAGTACTGCGGCTTCTGTTGCTCCTTTGTTCTTTATTTTTTTTGCATACCCCATGATGGCATCAAGATCTTCGATAGTTCTGTAGACGAATACACCTTCTTTTTCTACCCCTTGTATGGGAGGAACAAAGGCGGCAGAACCCGTTGCTAGTACTAAGTAATCATACGTATAGGTGTTTCCAATGTGCGTAGTGATGTTGCGATGAGTAGTATCGAGTGCAGTGACTAACTCGGCAGTGTTTAGCGTAATGTGATGTTCAATGTACCAATCCGCGGTGGATAAGGATAAATCATCAGCACTTTTTCCATTGAAATACTCGCTCAAGTGAACCCGATCGTAGGCTCTTCTGGGTTCTTCGCCAAATACGGTAATTTCATACTTTTCGTTTCCCGATTTTGATACGAATTTTTCACAAAATTTATATCCCACCATGCCGTTGCCGACTACAACTACTTTGATCATAACGTATAAAATTAAGTATTACATCACAAATATAAGTAAAAATACTTATTGTATGAGAGTGGTACTTGTTTTTTTTACGTAGATTTTTTGAATAGATGTTCAAATACCTTATAATTGTGGATTTAAAAGTTGATTTGAAGCGTAAACACAATGGTAATAAGGATGGTTGTATTTATAAATAAGCAGTACTTTGAGATGTTGTAGCTGTTGAGGTATTTTTTCTGGACATTAATTGCCTCCATCTTTAGTTGGAGGGGTGAAATTGGAAAGTTTTAAAGGGTTTAGTCAACATTAGCTGCTTTTATTTGGCTGAATCCAATGAAATCATTCTTTGTACCTCCAGCTAAGGCTTGAGTCAATTGCAAGCAAGACAAGCTGAATAATTACGAGATGTTTAATACCGCAGGAATGTGTCGCCCGACTTTAAACCCAAGGCTAATTCCTCCAAATTGGTATTTTCTAGCATAAAGGCTAAGTCATTTCTAATCGATTTGAATTTGTCATGCATCGGGCAAGGATGTTCTTCGGAACAGTTGGATAATCCTAAACCACAACCCTTAAAAACTCGATCTCCTTCGAGTGCACTAACTAATTGAGATAGTTTTATTTGTGCCATCCGTTCTTTCGGAATTTCAAAGCCACCACCCACTCCTTTAACAGAATTAATGAGCTTATTTTTGGTTAGTACTTGCATGATTTTGGCCGTAAACGCTTCGGGAGAATCTATTTTCTTAGCAATATCTTTTAATCCAGATCTTTTGTTTTGATTGGATTCTGAGGCTATAAATATTGCTGCTCGAATGCCGTATTCACAGGTTTTTGAAAACATTTTTAATTTTTTGTAAATTTAATAAAATTCTAGCTATTGTAATCCTTATTGTTTTCAGAATGCTTTTTTGATTTTTTTTATGGTTATATACCACCAAAACGAACAAAAGATCCCAAAATTAACATGATAACTCCAATGCTGGTGACCGCAAGGATATGAAAAGCCATTTCGGGCAATTGTTTAGCATCATTTTTAAGCTTTGGAAGTACCCTAAATTGTGCGCTTAAAGCGAATAAAAGGGTTAGGAAAAGCAATGATAATTTTAGAGAAACTACTTTTTCAATAGGGGTTTTAAATTGGAACCAATATTCAAAGGTTACGCCATACTTATAGGCTAAAAGAATTCCTGATACTATAAGTGTTGCCAAAGCGGTCATGCCTATTGGTTCAAATTTTTTTTCAAAATTCAGAATGATAGTCTGGTTTTTCTCTTGTAATGCTTGTCGCAAATAACCGAAAACTAGCAATAAGTGACCGCCAACCCAAATAGCGGCACTCGTTAAATGTACGATTAATAATAAATGATGATTCATAGTTTGTTTGGTTTTTGTTTGACACTTCCAAGAATCCAAAGGAATAATCCTAAAGGTAAAAATAGACTAAAGATAAAAAGGTTTTGCGGGTAGTACGGAAAAATTCCTAATTGATAAATATGATAAATACCTTGAAAAAGCAAGAGTATTTCGGTGGCAACAAAACCTAATAGGAAGCAATGGAGGCCCCAATTTTGCCAAGCTTTTTTACCTGGTCCAACCTTATTCTGCAATAAAAAACCAAACAAAAAACTCGTGATTATTCCCAGCATAGTCAAATGGATGTAGCCAATAATAAAACTTCGAATAGTGTGCGATCGGGCTATAAAGTCAGGAAAAAAGGCGCTAAGTTGAAGACAAATTTTGATTGAAAGAGAAAGTAAAGCCAATCCGTATACTCTTTTTTCGAGTCCTTTTTTTGACTTTAAGAAAGCTGTGAGTTGAGGATGAAACTGCAAAATAAAAAGACCAGCTGCCATACATTGCATCCCGACACTCAAAAGATTTACCCAATACAATACTTCATTTTTTATAAACCAGCTAAGTGGCAAAGCAAAAGAAAGCACGGTTGAAAGTATCAGCAAGTAGTATAGCTTTTGGAATTTATCTTGGGCTATCCTTAGTTTTGCCTGATGAAAAAACAAAGCTAGAATGGCCAATATAAACCAACCGTTAAATTGAAAATGTAAAAAAAACTGGATAGCAATTTGATAAAAGATACTTGATTTTCCCATCAATCCCACGGCAGGTCCTAAACACCAAACGCCCAAAGTGGACAGGACAAGGAAGGCTAAAGCGGTATGTAATAATTTCTTTTCGGCAGATGAAGCAATTAATTTTTCTTTATAGATTAAATAACCAAAAAAGTAACTACAAAAAAGGTGTAAAGTTGAAAACAAAATAGAGATAAAGGCATAACCTTGCGCCGGAAAATCGATCATCATCCCGATAACGGCTATTTCGGTAATCCAAAAAAGTTGGGAGTATATTTTTTTTTCTTGGCTCTCTTTAGGAAGAAAAAAAGCGATAATTAAGCTATACAACATGAGATACACCCATCCCAACATGGCTACATGGGAATGTCCATGCAACAAAAATTGATAATTAATGTGCTCCAAAGGAAAAACACTCATTCCCCTAAGGACCACACCCATCACGGAAGCGATAAAGAAATTAAGAAAACAAACGATTATCCAAGTTGGTTTCATGAGACTAAAATTAAAAACCCTGAACAACACAGGAAGACGTAATTGTTCAGGGTAAAAAATAATTTCGCTTAGGCTACAAATTTTTTCTCAAGCTCAGCAGCAGCAGGAAATAGAATATTGTTTTCTAAGTGAATGTGTTTATGTAAATCTTGTTCAAATTCCTGAAGCATGGCAAAGGTCACTTTAAAAGTATTACAGGCATAGGATGGGGGAGTATAATTATTGGTTAATTCAGCGATTTTTCTAAAACGATCGCCTTCATTTTCATGTTCCTCCATCATCATCGCAATTGGATTTTTGACCGTCCCAAAGTGAGGTTGTTCAAGTTTTTCGTCTGTAATAGCAACGTGCACCAATTTTTTAATAAAAGGAAACAAAATAAGTTCTTCTTTTTTCATGTGTTGTGCCATGTCTTCAGCGCAACCTTGGAATAGGGTATTGATTTCTAACAATTCCGGATGAGAAGGTCCGTGAACTTTGCATAGTTTATCTAAAAACGGGAGCAATACATTTGTTTTTTCTGTTACAAAACGGTGGTGCGTTTTTTCGATGTAATCTGCCAATAAATCCAAAGGCCATGATTTAAAATCAATCGAATTATCTGTTTTACTTTCCAAAACAGCTTTAATTTCATTAATGATGGTTTGACTATCAGCGCCTTTTCTTTCGCTAGCTTCTTCGATAGTTCTATTGCCTTTGCAACAAAAGTCGATACCGTATTTTGAAAATACTGCTGCGGTTCTAAAATCTTTGGCTACAAATTCTCCTATTGTTGTTGTTTCTGTTGATTCCATTATTTTAATAATTTAAAATTTTTATGCAAAGATATTGTTTTTTTTGAATAAAAGACTTTTTTATCTTTTATTTTAATTACTTGTATACTTGTTGCTTGTATTTATGTTACATATGATTTTATCTTATCCGGACTCAATTTTAATTTTTTTTTGCAAACATGATTTTTATCATGTTTTAACTTTATTTTATGTTTTTAATTTGTGACATCAATAAAAGATATTTTTATCCTTTATTAATATATTTTTAAACAATACTAACAAAAAACAGATTATTATGCTTTCAAAATCACAAGCACGGGCATTTTTTCTGGGCGGAACATTGGTCACCTTTCTAATCTTTATTGGGTTGACTATTTATTCGTTTATGCCCAGAAATGATCAAACTAACTACAAGGCTATTACTAAACAAGTAGTAAGAGGAAAAGAAATTTGGGAAGAAAACAATTGTATGGGATGTCATTCCATTATGGGAGAAGGAGGCTATTACGCGCCTGAACTAACAAAAGTTTTAGACAGAAGGGGAGAAGGCTATGTAAAAGCCGCTTTAATGTCTCCAGTACCTTGGGCGCCAAACGGTCGAAAAATGGTAGCGTACAACATGAGTGAGCAAGATGCCGATGCTATGGTGGCCTACTTCAAATGGATCGGAAAAATCGATTTGAATGGCTTTGACCGGGTGGTTTCTCCATTGTCTAAAGTAAATTAATATGAAAATGAATCAAATAGTGCTTTTGGCATGCATGCACAGCTCATCCTTCACAACTCCCTAATTTTAAAAATATGAAATATAAATCACAAAAAGTAGCGTACTGGTTTTTTGCACTATGTATGCTTCTATTCTCATTACAAATTGTCTATGGTTTTATCATGGGTTTTGATAGAATAGGTATTCAAGGATTGCACGATGTTATTCCGTTTAATGTTGCCCGAGCGGTTCATACTAATTTATTGGTAGTTTGGCTCCTAACTGGTTTTATGGGAGCGGCCTATTATATTATTCCTGAAGAAGCGCAACGCGAATTGATAAGCGTAAAATGGGCTTATGTCCAATTAATTTCACTCGCCGTTGTTGGTGTTGTGGCCATTGTTGGTTTTCACTTGAATCACTGGGAAGGAAGAAAATTTCTAGAGATTCCAAGAGAGTTAGATTTCTTGGTTGTACTTAATGTTTTGCTGTTCTTAGGATTGATTTTGGGAACCCTATTTGTTGCGAAGCGACGAACCACAACTGCGTTGGTATTGTCCATGGGATTGTTGTTTGCCGCCTTGTTATACTTACCTGGAATGATTTGGTTTGACAGTCAAGTTATGGATTCTTTCTTCCGTTGGTGGGTAGTTCACTTGTGGGTTGAAGGGGTTTGGGAATTAATTATGGGAGGTATTCTTTCGTACTTATTGATCAAATTAACCGGTATCGATAGAGAAGTAATCGAAAAATGGCTATACGTTATTGTTGGTTTAACGTTTCTTTCTGGAGTTTTAGGAACAGGACATCATTATTATTATATAGGAGTCAACAAAATTTGGTTAATAGTGGGTGGGATTTTCTCTGCGCTTGAACCTTTGGCATTCTTAGCAATGGCATTATTTGCCGTGAATATGTATCGCAAAGGCGAAAAAAATCATCCCAATAAAATCGCATTATTCTGGACAATTGGCTCTGCTATTGTATCTTTTGTAGGGGCAGGATTGCTTGGTTTTGCTCATACATTGCCACAAACCAACTTGTATACTCACGGAACTTTAGTTACGGCCATGCACGGTCACTATGCCTTTTGGGGCGCGTATGCCATGATTGTTTTGGCAATTATTAGCTATGCATTACCCAATCTAACGGGGCGAAAAAGATACCAAAGTACCACAGGGATGGCTGCTTTCTGGCTTTCTAATATCGGAATGTTAGGAATGACAGTTGCCTTTGGAGTTGCTGGTGTGGTTCAAGTGTATTTAGAACGAAAAATGAAAATGGACTTTATGGTCGTTCAAAACGAAATCAGCATTCACTTTGTAGTTTTACTAATTTGCGCCACCATGTTCACCACCGGAATCGGTTTGTTTATCTATGATTTTGTAAAATACGGTCGTCCAACCGATGAAGCTTTAGAAGCATAAACGAGTTATTGGCTTTTCGTAATTAATGGGTAGCGGAAGGATTGATGTGTTGTTTTAAATCAACAATTTTTTGGCATCCAAAAGCCAATCACTACTGGCCAATTACTAGTCACTAAAAAAAACTAACCGAGCCCTTTTTTGACCGAAACGTTTTGATAGTAGTTTTTTGAATTTCCATTTTCATAAAAACGATGGCTTTACGTTTCGGTTTTTTCTAAAAATAAAATAAAAATTATGTTAGTAAATCCTTTAATAACTGCACCCTATTACCACACCGTAGGCAAAGAAGTAGAAGTCTTTGAACATTCTTTTAAAAATAAAATTCCTTTTTTGTTGAAAGGTCCAACGGGAACCGGGAAATCCCGTTTTGTCGAGTACATGGCCCATCAATTGGGTAAAAAATTGATTACGATCAGCTGTCATGAAGAAACGTCTTCAACCGATTTAATAGGCCGATTTATCATCAAAGGAGCCGAGACGGTTTGGATCGATGGTCCTTTGACCACTGCTGTAAAAGAGGGAGCTCTTATTTATCTCGATGAGGTTGCCGAAGCACGTCCCGATGTTATTGTAGCCATTCATTCTCTTACCGATCATAGACGCGTACTTTTTATAGACAAATTGGGAGAAACGATTAAAGCACACGAAGATTTTATGTTGGTTGCTTCTTTTAACCCAGGCTATCAAAGAGGTTTCAAAGAACTAAAGCCTTCCACTCGCCAGCGGTTTATTGCCATTTCGTTTGATTATCCAGATCCGAAAGTAGAAGCTGAAATCTTGGTTAAGGAAACCAATATCGATAATGATACTGCTAAGAAATTGGTAGCTATTGGTAACAAAATCAGAAATCTTACCGAATTGGGGTTGACCGAAACGGTTTCGACACGACTTTTGGTCGATGCCGCAAAAATCATTCATAGCGGATTACCAAAACGACTGTCAGTTCACGTTGCCGTTGTTGAACCATTAACCGATGATTTACAGACATTAGAAGCACTTAAAGATTTGTGCAATTTGATGATATAAGAAAAAAGTTATCAGTTGTCAGTTTGCAGTCATCAGTTATTCCTGAGACTGAAATCTGAAATCTGAAAATTGAAAACTGCAAACTGCAAACTGAAAAATTATGGGTTTCGAAATAGATGAATATTTAGTTGGGAAATTTTTCAAGCATTTAAAAAGCAGAAAAAAAATTAATCCCGAAATAGAGGCCAGAACGGTGACTCTTGCAGAGATAAAATCGCGTCTGACCATAATGGCGCGTGCTTTGACTGGAAATCCTATCGAAATATTTCCTGCCGAAAGAGAGGGAGGATACAAAAACAATAATTTTTTTCTGCCGATTTCCTTTGCTGAATTTCCAACTTTGGAAGAAAACCTTACTTTTTATCATTTTCGAATGCTTTATCTCTGTGTACAACAGCGGCTGAACTATAATTGGACTTCTGAAGAAATAGAACCTGAATTGGCTCTTTCACAACAAAAAGCATTGGAAACATCCGATGACGTTCTAGCCATTTTGTTTGAGGAGTTTTCTATTGGCAAATCCTTTTTGGCGAAAGCCAAAGAACATTTTATTCAAAAATCAGATGCAAAAAAAGGTCCTGAGTTTTCTTGGCTTTTTGGAAAATGGATGAAAAATGAACAGGTAATCGATAGTGAGAATGTGTTGCAGAATTTCTCAGACAAGACTAAAAAAACAAATGAAATTAAGCCTTTAACCACACTAAAGGCAAAAGCCGTCGAGGAAGTTGTAACAGTAGAACTCGACAAAAAACAACAGGAAGATTATGTGATGTTGCACAATTTTGAGAAAGTAGAAACCGCCGAAGAATTCAACGGAAACTGGCGTGATTTTGACGGTTCCGATGAACTCGAGGATCAACAAGATGCTTTGGAGGAACTCAATATGAAATACAATGTACGTGTAGATGATACCGTACATTCGGTTTATCAATCCGATTTTATAGAAAACACCACAATTTCTGAAAGTGCTTTTGTGGATGATAAAGGTTTTCATCACAGTTACCATGAGTGGGATTGTGGTAAAAACAGTTACAAAGAAAAATTTTGTAAAGTGTATCCAAAATTGCAATTAAAGACTGATGCGGATTATTACGTAAAAACAATAACTAAAAATGCTTCCACCTTAATGGGCTTGCGAAAAATGCTGACGAATGTCAACAACAAAATGCAGCAACAAAAAAGACAAGCACAAGGAGACGAATTTGATATTGATGCTATAACCGATTTGTATGTAGAGGTGCATTCACAAAGAACGCCTTCGGATAAAATTTATGTTTCGAATCGAAAAATAGAAAAGGATTTGTCGATACTTATCCTATTAGACATCAGCCTTTCAAGCGACGGATATGCTGCAGGAAACAGGGTGATTGATGTAGAGAAAGAAGTGTCTATTTTGTTTGGTGAAATCCTAAACGAATTTAATATTGACTTTTCGGTAGATGGTTTTTATTCCAAAACCCGAAATTACTCGACTTACCTGACCCTCAAAGATTTTGACGAAAGCTGGAATAGTGCCAAAAACAAAATAGGGGCAGTAGAGCCCAGCGGGTACACTCGTATTGGAGCAGCATTACGACATGCAGGCGTGCGACTCGATAAACGAGGTACCAAAAACAAATGGATCATTCTGATTTCGGACGGAAAACCCAATGATTATGATAAATACGAAGGTAAATACGGCGTGAATGACGTAAAACAAGCCCTTTGTGAACTCAATTCTAAAAATATTAATTCATACGCATTAGCCATCGAAGCCGAAGCCAAATATTATCTGCCGCAAATGTTTGGGCAAAATCACTATCAAATTTTGACAACTCCAGTAGCGCTATTGCAGTCGTTAGTGAAATTATACGAAAAGATTAAACAACAGAAATAAGAATACATTAACCATTTTGTATTAAATGGGCCGTTAAGATATTAAGTCTCATTAAGGTAGCGTTCGAATAGAGATCAAAACCTATATTTCTTGAACTTTTAATGGTTTAAAAATAAAAACAATGACAGAAACATCGAATACCATAGCACTACCAGAAGGACATCCCGTTTGGAATTACTTTCAGGAAAAAGAAATGATCAATAGCCTTTTGGTTGAAATTAAAAAGGTAAATCCATTATTTGATTTACCAAAATACACCAACATATTCAATCAGCTTCTTACCATAGAGAAGCGATTTGCCCGAAAAGAAAATCAGTTTTTTCCATTTTTGGAGAAAAAAGGATGGGTTGGGCCTGCGCAAGGAATGTGGTCGTTTCATGATAATCTGAGAGAGCAGTTTAGATTGATTCAGGACTACCTCAAAATGAATAACCCTGAAAAAATAAAAGTCAACACACCGTTTTTGACAGATGGAATTTCTCGATTGATGGCAGTTGAAGAAGATGTGCTGTTCCCGAATGCGTTAGATTTACTTACCGAAAACGATTGGATTGTAATGCGTAAAGGTGAAGAAGAAATAGGGTGGATGTTATCACAAATGCCACCGCCTTTCCCTGAAGTGAAATATGTGCATCCGAGTGAAGATTTTACTGTGCGAGAAATACCAGTTTCATTAAAAAATACTTCACATTATGATGAAGGCTACATGACCGTAGAGCAAGTGAATTTACTTTTCAAAATCATGCCGTTGGATTTGACGTATGTCGATGAAAACGATAAAGTGATTTTCTATAACAGGGGAGAAGAACGAGTTTTTCCAAGAAGTGCCGGAATCATAGGTCGTGAAGTAAAATTTTGTCATCCCCCAAAAAGCGTGGGAACCGTTCTAAACATCTTGGACGAGTTTAGAAAAGGAACTCAAAATGAGTCTTCGTTTTGGATAAATTACAAAGAACGACTGATCTATATTCGTTATTTTGCCGTTAGGGATGCTAATAAAAATTACAAAGGAGTGATTGAAATGTCCCAAGATATTACTGATATTAAGAAAATTGAAGGCGAAAAAAGATTATTGGATTGGGAATAGAATGATCTCTGATTAACGATTTTGATTATGGAACAGAAAAGTTGGGGCTCTGGGTTAAATGATAATTTTAACGTTTCCAACTGTATCCAAAAGTTGATTATGTTAGCTATAGTTTGAAATCATACACCACGGTTTCAACAGGGGGTAAATTTTAACGTACAGCAATATGAATACCATAAAAATAAATTACAAAAGCATCTATTATCCGCCGGGAGGGATCTTGATGTGGATTATTATTTTTCTAGAACTCATAACTTTCGGGATGGCATTGGTCGCATTCGTGTATTATGGAAGAGAAAATACAGCTGTTTTTCATCATTCGCGTATGCAGTTGAATTCCACTTTTGGAACTATAAATACCCTTTTCTTATTGACAAGTGGTTTTTTTATGGCCAATGCGGTGCACCAATTTAAGGAAAATAACATTCAGAAATCATCCGTACTCTTTAAGATGACGATGTTGGGAGGATTCTTTTTTTTAGGACTTAAAACCTTTGAATATTACCATAAAATCGAAAGCGGAATTTCATTAGATTCCAATATGTTTTATACTTTTTATTGGTTGTTAACAGGATTTCACGTGATCCATGTGATTATGGGATTGATTATTCTAGGATGGACTAATAACGGAATGACAAAAAAAGATTCTGATACCCTTTTAGAGGATGTAGAGGCCTCTGCCGCTTTCTGGCACCTGTGCGATTTGATTTGGTTACTCTTGTTTCCTACGCTATATTTAATGTTTTAGAAAATGAAAAAAGAACTATTCCTTGTGTATATTATTTTGGTGGTACTCACATTAGTTTCTGCTGTATGTTCAAGCGCTGCTTTCTTTTCAAATTGTTTTGTAGTACTTCTAATGAGTTTAGCAGCTACGAAATTTCT
>JBOFUD010000111.1:0-1909 GCA_051652385.1 Flavobacterium sp. | reverse complement strand
ACAAAAGTATTATCTCATCGGCTTATATTTTTCATAGGTATTCGCTGAACCTTGTTTACATCTTCAAAAATAGTCCGTGAGCTCTTGTTTTTATTGAATAATTTAGTTTCGCAACGAAGTCTAATGCGGAATCTGGGTTGAAATGCTACATTTTTTTTGTAAGCAATAGTTGCTCTTTTTTCATAGCTCAAAAATAATTCATTTTTTATCAGAAGTGCAACTCCCTGTAAATCGTAAAAATACACATGTATGTTACTAGCTGCAATTTATGTAACGTATTGTTTTATAGGTATTTGTGTTGTACATTTGCAGCAGTAAACGAAATAAAAATGTTGAAAAGAAAGATTATTTATGGAGTAGCTTTATTGTTACTCACTACACTGAGTTATTCACAAAAAACGTCAATTATGAAAAACGAAAATGAAGTTTTAAACCCATTCCCAAAAACCTTTTCTCATATCGGAATTACTGTTCCAGATATTGAAAAAGCGGTAAAATTTTACACCGAAGTTTTAGGATTTTATGTAATCATGCAGCCTACGGTTGTCAAAGAAGAAAACGAAACCGCCATCGGTCAAATGTGTATCGATGTTTTTGGAGCAGGTTGGGGTACTTTCAAAATTGCCCATTTATCAACTGGTGATAGAATTGGATTCGAATTGTTTGAATTTAAGGAAAGTAAAGACCTAAAACCCAATTTTGAACCATTCCGTTCTGGATTATTTCATTTTTCAATTCAAGATCCAGATGTCGAAGGATTGGTTAAAAAAATTGTAGCAGCCGGTGGTAAGCAAAGAATGCCTATTCGAGAATATTACCCTGGTGAAAAACCGTATCGTATGTGTTATGTAGAAGATCCGTTTGGGACTGTATTCGAGATTTACTCACACTCTTATGAACTTCATTATTCACAAGGCGCATACAATTGATTTGATTTTGCAAAATCTTGTCCCCATTGGTTCAGTTGTAGAATGATGGGGATAATGGTTTTACCAGCTTTGGTTAATTCGTAGTCCACTCTAGGTGGAGTAACTGGATAAACCGTTCTTTTTACCAAGGCGTCTTTTTCTAGCGCTCGCAACGAATAGATAAACATTCGATTCGAGATATCTGTGATACTTTTTTGTAATTCTCCTGATCGTAGTGCACCGTCTTTTAGGTGAAATAAAATCAGACTTTTGTATTTGTCTCCAATCAGTTGTAAGGTAAACGCCAGCGGACAACTAAATTCCTTGTCGTTGTGTTTGATGACCTTGATGTTTTTTTCTACTTCCATTTTTTTTAAAGTTGCGATGCTTGCAAAGGTAAAACAGATTTGTATTTGAACTGATGTTTATTGTTTTTTTTATGATTTTGTTGGATAAAGGATGTATATGAACTATTAAAATAATTTCACTACAAATTAACAATTGTTATGTGTTGATCTGTAGTTATTTGATGAAATTTGAGGTGTTTAATGGTTTAATTTTTAATTCATAAAAAAATGAAAAATGTAGCGTTATTTCTAGTAGCTTTTACGACTATTTATCTAATTTTTTTTATTGCTTTTTGTCAAGTTGAAACTTCATTCAAGGTGATGAATATTTTGTTCATTATCGGAAATTGTTTGATACTATTGATGGTATATCGTGTTTTAAAAGATATGTACAGTACCACCAAAACCTTTGAAGATTGGTATGAAGACCTTCCTAAGATTGAAGAAAAAACTAATATTTCCTAAAAAAAAATCCACTAGCAACTTTAATAGTACCTAGTGGATTTTAAATGTTCTTGTGAATGAATTTAACTTCTAATCAATTTTCGGTATTTTAAACGTTTTGGGGTCAAATCACCACCTAAACGTTTCTTTTTGTTTTCTTCATATTCGGAGAAACTCCCTTCGAAGAAATAGACCTCTGAATCGCCTTCA
>JBOFUD010000110.1:0-15389 GCA_051652385.1 Flavobacterium sp. | reverse complement strand
CCTTTGGCAGCATAATCTCTTTTTAATAACATTTTGTCGTTGTATTCAAAAATGCCCGCTTCCAAAGTTTCCATTTTTTGAATAGGGAAGTACATAACTACGGCTTTCTTTACCCATTCGTTTACTTGCCATCCCTCGCCAACAGGTTCTGCTACACGAAGTTTTCCTGCATCTAGCAATTCGATCACTTCTCTAATCGCTGCAGTGGTTGTGGTTTCTTGCAATAAAGCTCTGTTTTCCCAGGCTTGTTCTATAATTGTTTGTAGTGCATTCATTTTAAACTATTTTTTGCAAAGATACCATTTTTGACTAAAAGCAAAAAAGTAAAATAGGTTGAAAATGTTACAGATTTAACTTCTTGTTTGAAATTTAATTTTCACAGATCCATTGTCTTGTAGTAAGTTGTAGTACAAATGTTTTTTTAGGAATAAATCATATCAAAGTGACTTTTTAGTTACTGCTAAGAATTGAGAAATTAAAATAGTTACCTTTGAAAAAAATAAAAATAATGCCAAGAATCCTATCCATAGACTACGGACAAAAACGCACCGGAATAGCCGTAACCGATGAGATGCAAATTATTGCGTCGGGTTTAACTACCATTCCTTCTGAAACGGCGATTGCTTTTTTAAAAGATTATTTTGCCAAAGAAAAAGTAGCCGCTGTGTTGATTGGAGAACCCAAACAAATGAACGGTGAGCCCTCGCAGAGTGCTTCAATTATTAAAGGATTTGTAACTCATTTTACCAATCATTTTCCTGAAATGACCGTCATTCGTGTGGATGAACGTTTTACTTCAAAAATGGCTTTTCAAACCATGATTGATAGTGGTTTGAAAAAAAAACAACGTCAAAACAAAGCACTGATTGACGAAATTTCGGCCACCATTATGTTGCAAGATTTTTTAAACAAGAAGTAATTTATGCTTCTACTTCAAGAAGCAACCTAGTATTCTTATCAATGTCTTCGGATAGGTTAATTAACCAAACTAATTGTTCAATAATGAGTTGTGCTTCTTGCATTTGAACTGAATTTTTGGATACATTTTCTGGGTCTTTTTCAGTCATTTCTTTGATTTTTAGCTTCATTAATTCCAAATATCCTTTTGCCTTTTCTGCAGTGGACACGGGAAGCGTATCAGAAATATATTTGGGATTCAAAACTCGTAAAGCCTCATCCAAATTTTGTAAAACGGTAGCTATTACGTTGTTAAAAGCCTCCGAAGCTGCTGTAGTCTTGTGTGTTTGTATGTAGGTACCCATGGAGGCAATAGATGATAAAATAGTGTGGTTTAAAACGGTGAGTTTGTATACTTGTGTTAGTTTTGTTTGTTTCGATTTTGGTTCCTGTAGCATGCGTTGAAACGAGGCCATTAAATTTCCAACAGCAACAAAAGCATTTTTTCTAGCGACCTTGTAAACAGTGGATGCCGTTCCTTTTTGGTTGTAAAACAATGCAATTTCACTCAGATATTTTCTATTCGCTTCAATCGCTTTTTCTATATGTAATGGGGTATTCATGAATTCCCATGAAGGCCAAAAAAATTGATTAAATGCGAACGCAATTATGGCACCCGTAAGCGTGTCAACAATTCTTAATTCAATTACGTATGCATTATTTGGGGTTAAAATACTGTATAAAAAAACAACGTACATGGTGACAAAAGTGGCGCTAGTTTTGTAGCTAATATTTGAAAAAGACATCCCCAACAAAATACACAAAATGGCCATCATACTCAACGCTATCGTGTTACTGATGAAGTACAAGCAGCCAAAAGCAATAATCCCTCCCAAGATAGTTCCAAATGTTCTTTGGTAAGAACGCTCTTTGGTTAAGCCATAGCCAGGACGCATGATTACTATTATGGTTAATAAAATCCAGAAAATGTTTTGAAAAGGCAAAAAATTTCCCAGTACAAATCCAAAGAGCAAGGCTACAGATAAACGAAGAGAGTGCCTGAAAAGTGTGGATTTAAAACTAAGATTATTGATAAAGGTAGATAGTGGATAATATTGTGGAATCAGGAATTTATTTAAATCTTTTCGATTCAGTTCTGGATTAGAATCTTTAATTTTTAAATCAAAAGCGCGCTCAATTGTCTTAATTCTTTCGACTTGACTTTCTGCGTATTGCAGCATTGTCGTGAGCATAAACACTCCCTCCTTTGCCTCTTTGCTTCCAATACTTTTTTCGTAATCGGCGATGGTGGTTTCAAAATTTTTGAGGTCTTGATCTAGCGAGTGCTTGGAACGATATTGAGAACTTTTTTCAATATTTTTACTCAATTGTTTTAAGGTTTTTTTTAAGTTCGTCGCAAGAGTAGCGTAACTTTTAATAATTTGTGGTTGAACATCAAATTTTTCATGAACTGTTTTGTGGTCAAACGAGGTGGCAAGTGCCAATTCTAATATTTCGACCAAATTGATAAAAACGATTAACAATTTTCGATTTTGTGTCGTTTCAGCATACAGAGACTGATTACCTATGAGTACGTTTCTAATATTTTCATGTGTGGTGTTGATCTCTATTTGTAAAACTAATTGTTTTTGAATGATACTGGGTCTATCGGCATCAATTTTCCATAAATCTGCCCTTAGTTTTAAGTATTTTGCTGTTAATTCAATGCAAGAAACCAATTGTAATTCTATAAATCGAAAAGGTTTAAGGACGTGAAAAATCAAAGAAACCAAAAGATAAAATAGACCACCTAAGAATATCAGTCCCGCATTTTCGAGCATTTCCCAGCCTTTATGCAAATGTGCAAAAGCCAAGCAAATAGAAAGCAGGCATGAAAATGAAACAGCTGTAGCGCGCTGCCCATATACTGAAATCATCGAAGAAAGAAATATTAATAGACCAAAAATTGGGTAAAAAATAAGGCCAAATGAGTAGCAAACGTTTACTATTATATTGACCACTGCAATCAAAGTTGCTGTAACAAGTACTCCTTTTATCTTGTGGTTTAGGCTACTTGGAATATCGCTTGGATAGGTAAAAAAAGCGCCAAGTGCTATGCTGAAGCCAATTTCAAAGTGGCCCAAATAAACAAAGAACAACACAGGAGAGACGCTAGCAATGGTTACTTTTAAACCATTGGTAAAATTATGACTTTGAGCAAAGGTTAGTACTTTTTCTATCATCCTGAAATGCTTTTTTGAACTCAAAGATAAGAATAGTTGCTGTTTTAATGGGCTTGGAGAGTGGTTTAATTCTGTAAATAGTTTAAAATTCAAACTTATTCTGATTTGGAATTCGGCATTGTTGAAATTTTACTATTTTTGCCAACCAATTTAAATGGAACTCTTCCTTTTTTGTGGGAAAAACTTAATTTTATTAAAATGATTTTACCAATTATAGGCTACGGCGACCCTGTTTTACGCAAAGTTGGAGCAGCAATAACTCCTGATTTTCCTAATTTAAAAGAGGTGATTAGTAACATGTATGAAACGATGTACAATGCATCGGGCGTAGGCTTGGCAGCCGAGCAAGTAGGTTTGCCTTTGCGCCTTTTTGTCATCGATACCACTCCTTTTAGCGATGATGAAGACTTGGAATCTGATGCACAGCTTAAATTAAATGGCTTTAAGAAAACATTTATCAATGCCAAAATTGTAAAAGAAGAAGGCGAAGAATGGGCTTTTAATGAAGGATGTTTGAGTATTCCGGATGTTCGCGAGGATGTTTACAGAAAACCAATAATCACTATTGAATACTGTGAGGAAGATTTTGTTATGAAAACGGAGGTTTTTGACGGCTTAATCGCTAGAGTAATTCAGCACGAATATGACCATATTGAAGGTGTTTTATTTACCGACAAAATTTCATCCCTAAAAAAACGCTTGATTCAAAAAAAATTAAAAAACATCACTGAGGGGAAAACATTTCAAGACTACAGAATGAAATTTTTCGCTAAAAAAGGACGATAAAAATAAACTAGTTAGTGTAAGGAAGTTGTAGTGTATGGCTGAATTGTCCTTACGTAATTTTAAAAACAAACAAACACAATGAATTTAGAGAAGATTTTAGCGATTTCTGGAAAACCAGGATTATTCGCTTTGAAAGTACAAACAAGAACAGGTTTTGTGGCAGAATCATTATTAGACGGAAAAAAAGTTACGGTAAGTTTAAAGAGTAATGTAAGTTTATTATCAGAAATTTCTGTTTATACTTACGATGCAGAAAAACCTTTGGCTGAAGTAATGTCGAACATTGCCAAAAAAGAAAACAACGGGAAAGCCATTTCTCATAAAGAAGACAATGCAACTTTGAACGCCTATTTTAGAGAGATTTTACCTGAATATGACGAAGACAGAGTATACGCTTCTGATGTTAAAAAAATCTTGAATTGGTACAACATGTTGCAAGAAAGAGGTTTAGTTACCGATGATGCACCGCCAGCGATTGGCACTGAAGAATCGGTTGCATAAGCTACCTCCCCAAAAAGAAAAGCAACAAAAAAGTTGTTAAGATATAATCCTGTCAGGTCATTTTCTTGACGGGATTTTTTTATTTTTATCAAAAATATAATTCCATGAATTCTAGAGCCAATCA
The DNA here is from genome assembly GCA_051652385.1 of Flavobacterium sp. Classification (GTDB taxonomy): domain Bacteria; phylum Bacteroidota; class Bacteroidia; order Flavobacteriales; family Flavobacteriaceae; genus Flavobacterium. The sequence goes on along the minus strand of JBOFUD010000110.1, from coordinate 10,838 downwards.
GTTAGCCGCCTTCGATCGTTTATTGACCATAATGGATGAGTTAAGAGAGAAATGTCCTTGGGATAAGAAGCAGACCATGCAGTCTTTACGCCATTTAACCATTGAAGAAACCTATGAATTAGGCGATGCTATATTGAATAATGATCTGGTGGAAATTAAAAAAGAATTGGGAGATTTGTTGCTGCATGTGGTTTTTTATGCTAAAATTGGAAGTGAAACCCACGATTTTGATATGGCCGACGTGTGCAATGAAATTTGTGACAAACTGATCCATCGCCACCCACACATTTACAGCGACACGGTGGTAAAAGATGAAGAAGAGGTCAAACAAAACTGGGAAAAATTGAAACTAAAAGAAGGGAAGAAATCGGTATTGGAAGGTGTTCCTAAAAGTTTGCCAGCCTTGGTAAAAGCCAGTCGCATACAAGATAAAGTAAAAGGAGTAGGATTTGATTGGGAAGAACCGCATCAGGTTTGGGAAAAAGTACAAGAAGAATTGCAAGAACTTCAGGAAGAGGTAGCAGTTGGGGACCAAGATAAAATGGAAGCGGAATTTGGTGATGTCTTGTTCTCGATGATCAATTATGCTCGTTTTTTAAAGATCAATCCCGAAGATGCGTTAGAACGTACCAATAAAAAATTCATTAAAAGATTTCAATATTTAGAAAGCAAAGCGGGTGAGTTAGGAAAACCTTTAATGGAGATGACCTTAGCCGAAATGGATGTTTTTTGGAACGAAGCGAAGAAATTTTAAAAAAAATGACCAAGATTTTGATGCAATTATTCGGCTAATTTTTTTAATTTGTTCAAGTCTTTTACAGCAATTTTTTTCCCAATAAGTTCTATGGTACCATTTTTTTTAAATTCCGATAGAATTCGAATACAACTTTCCGTAGCCGTACCTATCATACCGGCCAATTCTTCCCGCGAAAGTTGAATTTTTAAAGTATTGTCAGAATGTGTTCCAAAAGTTTCTTGTAAGTAAATGATGGTCTCTGCCAAACGATTTTTAACCGTTTTTTGCGCCATAGAAACAACATGCATGTCAGCATCCTTCAAGTCACCACAAACCGATTTCATTAAACTCAATGAAAATTGATTATTAGTATTGAAAAACCCTATGATTTCTGCCTTAGGAATAAAACACACTTCCATATCTTCAATGGCAACAGCAGTTAGATTAGCAGGCTCATCGCTCACCATAGAGCGTTGCCCCAATAATTCTCCTGCTTTTACCAATTTTACAATTTGATCTTTTCCGTTGGTGCTGAGCTTAGAAAGTTTGCAATAGCCATCTTTTATGCAGTAAACCCCATTAATCGTATCGCCTTCTTCAAAAATGGATTCTCCTTTTTTTATAGTGTAGGATGTTTTACAAGTAGCTATTTTTAATAATTCTTCTTTGTTTAGTGCTTTTAAAGAACTAAATTCACGAACAATACAGTGCTCACATTTACTCATTTGAGATTGATATAATTTACGGTAAAAATAATCAATTTTATGATAAAAATCATTTTTTTAGCAGGATCTAATTGTAATATTTGCTCAGTTTTAATAGGAAAAATTAATTATGAATAAGGAGAATTGTTTTCATTGTGGTCTAAAGGTCGAAAAGTCAGAGGAAATCCATTTTGATAATAGATTGTTTTGTTGCAATGGTTGTAAAACGGTTTATGAAATATTTAGTACGAACGACCTCACTTGCTATTATGACTTTGAGCAATCTCCTGGCGCAACTCCTCAAGAAATTGCCGGAAAATATGATTTTTTAGACAATAAAGCCATTGTGGTCAAACTGCTTGATTTTCAAGAGGCCACTACTGAAATCATTACGCTCAATATTCCGCATATTCACTGTAGTTCTTGTATTTGGATTTTAGAAAATCTTCAACGTTTGCAACCGGGTATTAATACTTCAAAAGTAAATTTTCCTGAGAAAAAAGTCAGAATCAATTATAATCCTGAACTTGTATCGGTAAAAACGATCGTACATTTATTAAGCTCAATTGGTTACGAACCCTATATTAGCCTTGAAAATTACGAAGCAGGGCAGGAGCGAATCGACCGAAGTTTGACCTATAAATTAGGTGTTGCGTTTTTTTGTTTTGGAAATATTATGCTGCTTTCATTTCCGGAATATTTTGAAGTAGAAGAATATTGGTTAGATCAATATCGCGGTTTTTTCCGATGGTTGATTTTTGCACTATCACTCCCTAGCTTTTTTTACTCGGCTAGCGGCTATTATGTTTCGGCCTTTAAAAGTATACGTTCTAGAATGCTTAATATAGACATTCCTATTGCCCTTGGGATCGTGGTTATGTTTGTTCGAAGTACTTTTGATATTATTATGGATTATGGATCTGGTTTTTTTGACAGTTTGTGTGGCCTTATTTTCTTTATGCTTTTGGGAAAAATGTTTCAGATAAAAACTTATAGTTTTCTGAGTTTTGAACGTGATTTTAAATCGTATTTCCCGATTGCAATTACCAGAATCAATCCTGATCTTACCGAAGAAAGTATTCCGGTTTTTGATATTCAAAAGGGAAACCGACTAGTGATTCGAAATCAAGAATTAATCCCTGTCGATGGCATTTTAATCAGTGATAAAGCGCAAATTGATTATAGTTTTGTTACAGGTGAGGCAGTTCCGATTGTTAAAAATTCTGGTGATAAAATTTTTGCAGGAGGGAAACAAATTGGTAAAGTCATAGAAATGGAAGTATTGCATTCTGTTTCTCAAAGTTATTTAACGCAGTTGTGGAGCAATGATGTTTTTCAGAAAAAAGTAGATCAAAAGCATAAAACGATTACCGATGCCATATCGCGCTATTTCACCCCCATTTTATTACTGATTGCTTTTGCCGGATTTGGGTATTGGATTTTCTATGATGCCAATATTGCTTTTAATGTTTTTACAGCGGTGTTAATTGTCGCCTGCCCTTGTGCTTTGGCACTTACTGCTCCTTTTACTATGGGAAATGTACTTAGAATTATGGGGAAACAGAAGTTTTACCTCAAAAACGCACTAGTTATTGAACAATTAGCGAAAGTAGACACCGTTGTTTTTGACAAAACTGGAACAATTACCACTAATAAAAAATCAAATATTTCTTTTGTTGGGACTACTCTGCAGGAAAGGGAAATTTTGTTGATCAAGAGTATTTTGCGTGCTTCTAATCATCCGTTAAGCCGAATGCTTTACGATTATTTACCGGAAATTTCAAGAGAAAAAGTAGATCATTTTAATGAAATTCCAGGCAAAGGGATTGAAGCTAGCATAGCAGGAAAGAGGGTTTTGTTGGGATCCGCCGCTTTTGTAGGTAAGTTAAAGGATGATGTTGTGCAACAAACAGCGGTACATATTGCAATAGATGAGTCGTACTTAGGCTATTTTGTATTCAATAATGAATATCGAAACGGATTGGAAAACCTATTTCAATTGTTGAATAAAAATTACGAAATAAAGATTTTATCAGGTGATAACGAAGGAGAAAAACCAATGTTAGAGAAAATGCTACCTAAGGGCGTCGAATTTGTTTTTAATCAAAAACCAGATCAAAAATTGGCATTCATCAAAAAATTGCAAGAAGAAGGTAAAAATGTGATGATGGTAGGCGACGGATTGAACGATGCGGGTGCTTTAGCACAAAGTAATGTTGGTATTTCGATATCCGAAAATGTTAATGTTTTCTCTCCAGCGTGTGATGCTATACTCGATGCTTCACAATTTTTTAGGCTGAATTACTTTATGAATTTATCAAAAGATGCGATAAAAACGATCAAAATGAGCTTCGGTTTGTCGTTGCTTTATAATGTTGTTGGACTGGCATTTGCCATTACAGGTAATCTTTTGCCTTTGGTTGCTGCGATCATTATGCCGTTGAGTACCATTACGATAGTAAGTTTTGTTACAGTGATGAGTAATTATTATGCCAAGAGAAAATCGGATCGTAAAGTGTAAAGATTTTGATTTTTTTTACATAAATTTAACAAAAGGCTTTTAAATATGATAAAAGTCATGTTTTGAAGTTTTTCTTAAAAGTACTTTTGTATTTATAATTCTATTGACTATGAGTGTTATTTATCTATTAATTTCCATCAGTATTTTTGTTGCAATTGGCTTTTTTATTGCTTTTGTAATCGCGGTTCGTTCCGGGCAATATGATGATGATTACACCCCTTCAGTTCGGATGCTCTTTGATGATGAGCTGGCTGCAAAATCTAAAACAACAACAACAACAATAAAAGAAAACTAATTTAATTATGGAAATGCAACAATTTTATTACGACAACAAAATTGTAAAGAAGTTTATTTACGCAACAATCGTTTTTGGTGTTGTGGGAATGCTTGTTGGTCTTATTTTGGCTACGATGTTCCTTTTCCCGAATATGACCGATGGAATATCTTGGTTAAGTTTTGGTAGATTAAGACCTTTACATACCAATGCCGTTATCTTTGCCTTCGTTGGAAACGCTATGTTTGCAGGGGTTTATTATTCTTTGCAACGTTTATTAAAAGCAAGAATGTTTAGCGATTTCTTGAGTAATCTTAATTTCTGGGGCTGGCAATTAATAATTGTAGCTGCCGCGATATCGTTGCCCCTAGGTTACACGTCTTCTAAAGAGTATGCAGAATTAGAATGGCCTATAGATATTGCTATTGCATTAATTTGGGTTGTTTTTGGTATCAATATGATTGGTACTATGCTAAAAAGAAGAGAGCGTCACCTTTATGTAGCCATTTGGTTTTATTTGGCTACTTTTATTACAGTTGCGGTTTTACACATTTTCAATAGTTTAGAATTGCCTGTTTCGGCAATGAAAAGTTACTCTGTTTATGCAGGAGTTCAAGATGCTTTGGTGCAATGGTGGTATGGGCATAATGCGGTTGCTTTTTTCTTAACGACTCCGTTTTTAGGTTTGATGTATTATTTTGTTCCTAAAGTTGCTAATCGTCCGGTATATTCTTATCGTCTCTCTATTATTCACTTTTGGTCTCTGATTTTCTTATACATCTGGGCTGGACCTCACCATTTATTGTATTCTGCATTGCCAACTTGGGCACAAAACCTGGGAGTTGTTTTCTCAGTAATGTTAATTGCTCCATCTTGGGGAGGTATGATCAACGGTTTGTTAACACTAAGAGGAGTTTGGGATAAAGTACGAGAAGAGCCTGTTTTAAAATTCTTTGTAGTAGCCATGACTGGTTATGGTATGGCAACTTTTGAAGGACCAATGTTGTCTTTGAAAAATGTAAATGCTATTGCACATTACACGGATTGGATTATTGCTCACGTTCACGTTGGAGCCCTGGCTTGGAACGGATTCATGGCTTTTGGTATTATTTATTGGTTAATTCCAAGAATGTCAAAAGGAACGTTATATTCTACTAAATTGGCCAACTTCCATTTCTGGATTGGTACTTTAGGTATTATTTTGTATGCGTTACCAATGTATGTCGCTGGTTTCTTGCAAGCGTCTATGTGGAAACAATTTAATCCTGATGGGACTTTGACGTATGGAAATTTCCTTGAAACGGTTACTCAAATCATGCCAATGTATTGGATGAGAGCTATGGGAGGTTTATTGTACTTAACCGGAATGTTGGTGTTGGTTTACAATATTATTCAAACGGTTCGTAATAACAATACAATAGAAGATGAATTAGCACAAGCGCCAGCATTACAGGAAATCAGTGGCAAGCGTTTAAGAGGTGAAAAATACCACACTTGGTTAGAAAGAAAACCTATTCAAATGGCAATTTTGGCAACTATAGCTATTCTAATTGGGGGAGTGATTCAAATTGTTCCAACTATAATGGTCAAATCAAATATTCCTACCATTGCAAGTGTAAAGCCTTATTCTCCTCTAGAATTGGAAGGTCGTGATTTATACATTCGTGAGGGATGTGTAGGATGTCACTCTCAATCTGTACGACCTTTTAGAAGTGAAGTGGAACGTTACGGACCTCAGGCCAAAGCGGGCGAGTTTGTATACGATCACCCTTTCCTTTGGGGATCTAAACGTACCGGTCCAGATTTGCAACGTGTAGGTCAAAAATACAATGACAATTGGCATTTTAACCATTTTTGGAGTCCACAAAGTATTTCTGCAGGATCAATTATGCCAAGTTACAAATGGTTGTTTGATAATGAAGCAATGGATATTTCTTTGTTAGAAAAGAAAATGAAAGCCATGGCAACACTCGGAGTTCCGTATTCTGACGAACAAATTGCTAATAGTCAAAAAGACCTCAGAATTCAGGCAATTAAGATCGAAGAAAGTTTAAAAAACGATCCCGATTTTGTAAAAAGTTATGAGGATAGTAAAAAGAAAGCCGAAGCTAGAGGCGAGAAATTTGTACCAATGAATGAAAGAGAAATCGTTGCTTTAATTGCTTATATGCAACGTTTAGGTACCGATATTAAAGTAAAGAACAATAAATAAGAAAGAGTATGTTTGAACAAATTAAACACAATATGGAAACGATTGCCGGGATAGCAATTTATCCGGTACTTTCACTTTTGATTTTCTTTTTCTTCTTCGTAGGATTAGCGTTCTGGGTGTTTTCATACAAGAAAGAAACCATACAAGAAATGAGTAATATTCCCTTGGAAGACAATGCTACTTTATAATACTTTAAGCTAAAAAAATGAAAAAAATAATTCCTGTATACGTTAGGGTTCCCCTTATTTTCTTTGCCGTTTTTGGCGCAATGGAATATTTTATTGACTCAGGCGATCGTCCTGCTTTTATGAAATTTCCAATGGTTTCTTTATTCTTATTTGTTTTTCTTTTTTTATTAATTGCAATTGAAGTAACAGTGAGTGCCATTGAAACAATTACTTTTCAATTGTTATCCGATGAGCAAAAAGCAAAAATAGAAGAAGCTAGTACGGTGAGTTTTGGAGAAAGCGATTGGTATAAAAATATCATTAAAAAATTAACCAAATCTACTCCAATCGAAAAAGAAGGGGAGTTGCTTTTGGATCATGATTACGATGGTATTCGTGAACTAGACAATAGTTTGCCACCATGGTGGGTTTATTTGTTCTATGCTTGTATTGTTTTCTCTGCGGTATATTTAATTCGTTTTGAAATTCTGGGGGCTCCAGATCAGGAAACTGAATTGAAAAACGAAATTGCTCAAGCCAAAATTGAAGTGGCAGAGTACATGAAAAACGCTCCCGATTTGATGGATGAGAAAACGGTAACGTTAGTAACCGATCCAGCGGAATTGGCAGTTGGTAAAGAAATTTTTACAACCAATTGTGCGGCTTGTCATCGCGCAGATGCGGGAGGTCAAATTGGGCCTAATCTTACGGATGACCAATGGATTCTTGGTGGTGGCATCAAAAATGTATTTCATACCATTTTAAATGGTGGTAGGGACGGAAAAGGGATGATTTCCTGGAAAGGTACCTTAAAGCCAAAAGAAATGCAAAAAGTAGCTAGTTATATTCTGTCTCTAAAAGGAAGTAATCCTCAGGACGCCAAAGCTCCGGAAGGAGATTTGTGGGTGGATGATGCTGCTCCAAAAACTGAAGCGTCACTGCCTACTACTGCAGATTCTACAGCTGTACAGTAATGATTATTGCTGCTATTTTTAAACTGTGTCAAAGTATTTTACTTTGACACAGTCGTTTTAAAAAGTTAAAAAAAACAAAAGCTATGGCTGTTTTACCTGATGAATCATTTAGAGATAGTATTGCAACAATTGATCAAGAAGGCAATCGAAAATACATTTACCCCAAAAAACCTGCAGGTAAATTTTATGAATACCGTAAATGGATTAGTTATTTTTTGTTGATTATTCTTGTTGCAAATCCATTTATAAAAATCAACGGTAATCAATTTATGATGTTCAATGTCTTAGAACGTCGTTTTAATATTTTTAGCTTTCCGTTTTGGCCACAAGATTTTTATTTATTTGTGCTTTTCATGATCATTGGAGTTGTTTTTGTAATACTCTTTACAGTTATTTTTGGCCGAATTTTTTGTGGTTGGATATGTCCTCAAACTATTTTCTTGGAAATGGTCTTTAGACGTATCGAATTTTGGATAGAAGGTGACAGAGGCGCACAAATTCGTTTAGATAAACAAGTTTGGAACACTGATAAAATTAGAAAAAAAGCGTCTAAATGGTTCTTGTTTTTAGTTATTTCGTTTTTTATCGCCAATGTGTTTTTGGCTTATTTAATTGGGAGTGATGTTTTAATCAAAATGATAGAAGACGGCCCGCGCGGGCATACCAGCACTTTGATTTCTTTATTGATTTTTACAGGGGTTTTTTATTTTATCTTTGCATGGTTTAGAGAGCAAGTTTGTATTATCGCCTGTCCATACGGTCGGTTGCAAGGGGTGCTTTTGGATAATAAATCGATTAATGTAGCCTATGATTTTGTAAGAGGTGAAAAAGAGACGGGCCGCGCAAAATTCAATAAACAAGAAAATAGAGCAGAAACAGGCAAAGGCGATTGTATTGATTGTAAACAATGTGTGCATGTGTGTCCAACCGGAATTGACATACGAAATGGAACACAGCTAGAATGTATAAATTGTACGGCTTGCATCGATGAGTGCGATACGATCATGGAGGGTGTTGGTTTACCCAAGGGATTAATTCGTTATGCTTCAGAAAATGAAATAGAAAAAAACGAAACATTCAAGTTTACCGCCCGTATGAAAGGGTACTGTGCAGTTTTATTTATTCTCGTGGGCATTCTCTCTGGATTAATGTTTCTTCGTACCGAGATTGAAACCTCTATTTTGAGGTTACCTGGACAATTGTTTCAACATAAAGGCGAAAACATCAGTAATGTATACACTTTTAAAATCATCAATAAATCGAATGATGAAATTAAAGATGTTTATTTTAAGTTAAAAGATCAAAAAGGAACTCTTACCATTGTTGGCAAAAAAGTCCTTACGGTACCCAAACAAGGAATGGCTAGTGGAACGTTATTCATTGAGATTAATCAGTATTTGTTAGAGAGTGATAAAACTAAAGTAACAATTGAAGTCTATGAAGGGAACGAATTACTTCAAACTACGACCACCAATTTTCTGGGACCACGAAGCTTTGATTGATAAATAGAAATAGTATTTTAAGATATAAAAGATGAAATTAAAATTGAATTGGGGTTCTTATATTGTGATTGCTTTTGCTTTGTTTATTTCGTTTATTCTTTATTTTGTTGTAAAAGTGCAAACTGACTCAAAATATGATAACGATTTGGTAGTGGAGGAGTATTATAAACATGACATTCATTTTCAAGATGAAATGAAGCGGGTGCAAAATGCTGAAGATTTGACTAAGAAGCCTGTTTTTACACTTTTAGATACTGAAGTTACCATTACGTTTCCCGATACCTTTGACCCAAAAAAAATATCTGGAAACGTTGCGTTTTATAGGGCATCTAATAAAAAATTTGATTTTCAAGTAAAATTGTCTACGTCCAAGTCTACGGTGCACATTCCTAAAACCAATTTGGTAGGTGGTAGCTGGGACATCAATATGGAATGGCAATACGAAGGAAAATCGTATTTGACGAAAGAATCCATTTATATTAAATAAATATTTTTACACATAATTTTTGCAATTTGTATGCTTTACACCGCTTTCATATTTGGTTTAATTAGTAGTTTTCACTGTATTGGCATGTGCGGACCAATAGCGATGATGCTTCCTGTTGATCATGCTAATCCGACCAAAAAAGCGGGTCAAATTTTAGTATATCATTTGGGTCGATTGGTAGCTTATGGAAGTTTAGGACTTGTATTTGGATTAATGGGAAAAGGTTTTTTTATGGCGGGAATTCAACAAAAATTATCTATTATAATTGGATTTTTGATGATTGTTGTCGCTGTGACTCCTGAACGTCTTTTTGCGCAGTACAACTTTTCTAAACCAGTATATAAAATTATTTCTAATTTAAAACAAAAACTAGGGAGCCAATTCAAAAAAAAGTCTTTTTCTTCATTGTTTAGTATTGGACTGCTTAATGGTTTTTTGCCTTGCGGAATGGTTTACGTAGCTTTGTTTGGGGCAATTGCCATGCAAAGTCCAACTCTTGGGATTTTTTACATGGTTTTGTTTGGTTTAGGAACCATACCGCTGATGAGTTTGGTTGTTTATCTAAAATCGTTTATAAGCCTTTCAGCTAGAAATACCATTCAAAAAATAATACCTTATGCGACGGTGATAATAGGTATTTTGTTTGTTTTGCGGGGACTAGGCCTAGGAATTCCTTATGTATCTCCCACAACTCTGAGTTTATTTGTTCAACAAACACCCAATTGTCATTAGGTAAGCTAAGTTTTTTTACTTAAAAATGAAGAGCCATTGCTTTCGTTTTTAAATAAAACACAAACGTAATGGCTCTTAAAATTCGTACTGAATAATTTTGATCTTTCAGAAGCTACAGCTGAATTTGACTTTTTAAACTTAAACCCAGAATCCGCATTAGACTTTGTTGCGAAGCTGAATTATTCAATAAAAGCTAGAGCTCACGACTATTTTTGAAGAAGGAAACAAAGTTCAGCGAATACAAATGAAAAATATAAACCAATGAGCTAATACTTTCGTATTTTGAATTTATAAATGGGAGAACCAAGCGAAGCGTATCTTCAACGCCACTAAAAATAAATATTAGTGAAAAAAGTTCTTGGTTTTGAAGAAGACATCGAAGATTACATGTGACCAAAACAACAATAGTAAATACAAATGAAATTCATTCACTGAACTCCGCTAAGAAATATAAAAATGGTGAAGTAATTCAAATGTAGTATATTTCTAATGCAGAATCTGGGTTAAACAGTCATTGAAAACAAGGCTG
>JBOFUD010000109.1:0-13149 GCA_051652385.1 Flavobacterium sp. | reverse complement strand
CATCGCGACGCATTTCTTCACTCATCGCTTCGCAAATCGCCTCTCTAAATTGTATCGTTCTCATATGTGTAGTTTCTAAATGTGTTTTTTCGAACTGCAAAAATAATTATTTTAAATTACTTAAAAGCATATTTAGGTTGAAAATTGTCAGGTGTAAATTCTAGCTATTTGCTTTGTCTTCAGAGAGAGCCCCAGCAGAAGTCGCTGTGGCGGTTTGGTGCTGCAATGTTTGGTGTTCAAAAGTTTTTTTTTATTCCTCGTTATTTCCCAGAATAAGAGTATGCTTTGCTTTCCTGCATAATTTACAACATGAGCATCGTGTTTTTTTGTTAATACGAACCAAAAAAGCGAAATCGTAATAGTTTTTTAAAAAATAGTATGCGTGCATAGTATATATTTCAAATATTATTTTAAATTTGTCAAGCTTATCAAAAAAAATATGCCTTATGAAAATATTAGTTTGCATCAGTCACGTTCCTGATACTACTTCAAAAATTAACTTTGTTAATGGAGATTCAGAATTCGATACCAATGGCGTTCAATACGTTATCAATCCGAATGACGAATTTGGATTAACCAGAGCTATCTGGTTTCAAGAACAACAAGGCGCAACAGTAACTGTTGTGAATGTGGGAGGACCCGATACCGAACCAACGTTAAGAAAAGCGTTAGCGATTGGTGCCAACGAAGCCATTCGTGTTAATGCCAATCCAACCGATGGTTTCTTTGTTGCCAAACAATTGGCAGAAGTGATCAAAAACGGTGGATATGATTTAGTCATCGCCGGAAAAGAATCGTTGGATTACAACGGTGGAATGGTTCCAGGAATGATCGCCGGAATTTTAGGATACAACTTTTTGAATTCTTGTGTTAATATTGTGGTAGATGGAAACGCTGTAACCGCTTCAAGAGAAATCGACGGAGGAAAAGAAACCGTTGCCACTACTTTACCTCTTATTATTGGTGGCCAAAAGGGCTTAGTAGAAGAAAAGGATTTGCGTATCCCAAACATGCGTGGAATTATGACGGCAAGAACAAAAGCATTAACCATTCTCGAGCCAGTTGAAGCTGCAATCACTACTCAAGCTGTAAAATTTGATAAACCTGCTCCAAAATCAGCAGTGAAGTTGGTGGCTGCAGATAATTTAGACGAATTAATCAGTCTATTGCACAACGAAGCGAAAGTGATTTAAGACGTAAGACTTGAGATTGCAGCGTGAAACTCTTCCTCATCTTACAATTAATGCTCTAAAATCGATACTTAAAATACTGTATAAATCAAGTTTTTAGTTTCTAGATGCTACAATCTACAATCTAAAACCTGCAATCTAAAATCATTATGTCAATACTAATATACGCAGAATCTGCAGAAGGAAAATTCAAAAAAGTAGCATTCGAACTAGCTTCATATGCGAAAAAAGTCGCTGAAACGTTGCAAACAACTGTTACAGCGGTAACAATAAATGCTGGCGATGTTTCGGAATTGTCGAAATATGGTGTAGATAAAGTTTTAAAAGTAACCAACGACCAATTGGCTGCCTTTTCTGCCAAAGCCTATGCCGATGTCATCAAACAAGCCGCTCAAAAAGAAAATGCTCAAGTAGTACTTCTGTCCTCAACAACAGATAGTATTTATGTCTCTTCGCTAGTTGCGGTTGGCTTAGAGGCTGGTTTTGCTTCAAATGTAGTGGGTTTGCCAGTTAGTACAGTGCCTTTTCAAGTGAAGAGAACAGCTTTTTCTAACAAAGCATTCAATACTACTGAAATCAATACCACAGTAAAAGTTCTTGGCATAGCTAAAAATTCGTATGGAATTTTTGAAAATAGTGTTGCTTTGACCGAAGAAGATTTTACACCAACTATTGATGCCAATGATTTTGGGGTGAAAGTTACAGCTGTTGAAAAAAGTTCAGGAAAAATTTCTATCGCCGATGCTGACATCGTTGTTTCTGCAGGACGTGGATTGAAGGGGCCAGAAAATTGGGGAATGATCGAAGAATTAGCTGGTGTTTTGGGTGCGGCAACAGCCTGTTCGAAGCCTGTTTCTGATTTAGGCTGGAGACCTCACGGAGAGCACGTGGGACAAACCGGTAAGCCAGTAGCTACTAATTTATACATTGCCGTAGGAATTTCAGGTGCTATTCAACACATTGCAGGGATCAATTCTTCAAAAGTAAAGGTCGTGATAAATAGCGATCCCGAAGCTCCTTTCTTCAAAGTAGCTGATTACGGAATTGTAGGAGATGCTTTTGAAATTATTCCTCAATTAATTGAAAAATTTAAGGCGTTTAAAGTTCAACAGTCGTAATTAAGAATCTTTTTGCCATATAAGCTACCTAAAAATAAGATAATCGTATCTTTGCTTTAGGTAGTTCTTTTTTTTATGCCTTTTTTTGATTAAAATTGCACTTTAAAAATAATATAAATTACAGCTGCAATAACCTCTAGTTACTTTAAAATTCAATGAGCTTAGTAAAATTAACCATAAAAGGAATATCCTATAGCCAAACTCAAAATGGAGCATACGCTTTGATTTTGAATGAAGTAGATGGGGAACGAAAGCTGCCAATTGTTATCGGTGCCTTCGAGGCACAATCTATTGCTATTGCCCTAGAGAAGGAAATTAAGCCTCCACGGCCTTTGACGCATGATTTGTTTAAAAATTTTGCAGAACGATTTGATATTGTTGTTAAACAAGTCATTATCCATAAATTAGTCGACGGGGTATTCTACTCTAGTATCATCTGCGAACGCGATAAAATTGAGGAGATAATAGACGCTAGGACATCTGATGCTATTGCATTGGCACTTCGGTTTGGGGCCTCTATTTTTACCTATAAAAACATTTTAGATAAGGCAGGAATTTTTTTAAAATCAAATTTTTCGTCAGATGATCCTGGTACTGCAGAGTTAGATGCTGTCTTGTCTAATCCTCAAACTTTTGATCGCCACGAAGAAAGTAATCAATCCCGAGGGGTCTATGCTAATCATAGTTTACAGGAGCTGAATGATCTTCTAGAGGAGGCTGTGTCTCATGAAGATTATGAAAAAGCGGCTAAAATAAGAGATGAGATTTCAAAGAGATAATTTCAAAAATAATCCCCAATCCCCATTTTTTTCATGAAACAGTATTTAGATTTAGTGCAGCATGTTTTGGCCAATGGTTGTCAAAAAGGAGACCGAACAGGAACTGGAACCAAAAGTGTATTTGGATATCAAATGCGTTTTGATTTGGCGGAAGGTTTTCCAATGGTTACCACCAAAAAATTGCATTTAAAATCTATTATTCATGAATTATTATGGTTTTTAAAGGGAGAGACAAATATTGCTTATTTACAGGAAAATGGAGTAAAAATTTGGGACGCCTGGGCAGATAGTAACGGAGATTTAGGGCCTGTTTATGGCTTTCAATGGCGTAACTGGAACGGTGACGAAATTGACCAAATTTCAGATCTAATAACGGAGTTGAAAACTAACCCTAACAGCCGAAGGCTTTTGGTTTCTGCTTGGAATCCATCCGTGCTGCCGGATACGTCTAAATCCTTTGAAGAAAATGTAGCCAATAACAAAGCAGCATTACCTCCTTGTCATGCCTTTTTTCAATTTTATGTTGCCAACGGAAAACTGTCTTGCCAGCTCTACCAACGCAGCGCCGATATATTTTTGGGCGTGCCTTTTAATATTGCTTCCTATGCCTTATTGACCATGATGATCGCGCAAGTGTGCGATTTGGTGCCTGGAGAATTTATTCACACTTTTGGTGATGCGCACATTTATAACAATCATATTGAACAGCTTGAGCTACAGTTGTCTCGTGAGCCCAAGGCTTTGCCGGTAATGACTTTAAATCCATTGATAAAGGATATTTTTGCTTTTACCTATGAAGATTTTACTTTAGATAATTATGATCCACATCCAATGATCAAAGGAAGTGTCGCAATCTAATTGGCAAAGTAATTCTATTTTTTAAGGGTGTAGCTGTAAAAGCGAATTTTCGGCTCCTGCAAAATTATTCCATTGTAGGCCATCGGCTTCAGTGTCATTGATGTAGCATCCATCTATTAAATACTTGAATTCAAAAGTGTGATCATTTGGTAAGTCGAATGCTCCCTTGAAAGTGCCGTTTTTTAACTTTACCAACATTCCCTCCTGCGAATTCCAGTTGTTAAAGTCGCCAATGACAGTTGCAGATTCAGCGTCCTTTGCTGCAATAGAAAAGGTAACCTTGCAGAAAGGTTTTGTTTTCATGAATTGTTTTTTAATAGCCATAATGTATTGATTTTTATGATTTTAACGCAAGTTATGCAAAAATATTTTAACAACTGTTCTATCTTTTAATTTTTAGCAATTCCTGAAAAACACGCATAAAAATTGTCGAACTATTTTATTTTACAATTTATAATTTTGAATTTCCTAATTTTCATTTTATATAACTTTAAGTTTTGAGCGTTAACAATTCGTTCCTTTTAAAATAAATTTTATCTTTATATAAAAAAAAACATGGATTTAGAACAGCATGAACAATACGAATACGCCCGAGGTCGTATTAAACAAAAGAAAAGACTGTACTATCACTTTGTGCTTTTTGCTTTAAGTAGTCTTTTTTTATTTGTGGCTTATCGTTTTTTTGATGTCGGTATGGTTAACCATTGGTGTGTCTGGGCAATTACGTTTTGGGCTTTTTTGTTTGTGCTTCATTTTGTGAAAGTCTTTATCACGGATCGTTTTATGAATAAAAATTGGGAAAGAGATCAAATCGACCGTTTAGTAGCTTTGCAGCAAAAACGAGTAAGTCAATTAGTGCATCAAATAGAAAACGAATCAAAATAAAATGATAGTACTAATAGCTGCTGTTGCAGAAAATTTAGCCTTAGGAAAAGACAATGATTTAATCTGGCATTTGCCGAATGATTTTAAGAGATTTAAAACCATAACCTCTGGTCATCACATAATAATGGGGCGCAAGACTTTTGAAAGCTTTCCGAAGCCCTTACCTAACAGAACGCATGTCGTTATTTCAAGACAAAACGAGTACCAATCTGAAGGTTGTTTTGTTGTAGATTCTATAGAAAAAGCCATAGCTGCTTGTCCTAAAGACGAAGTTGTTTATGTAATTGGTGGGGGAGAAATTTATAAATTAGCGTTGCCTTTGGCAGATAAATTAGATATAACCCGCGTGCATCATCAGTTTGAAGCCGATGCTTTTTTTCCGGAGATTGATCCAAATGTTTGGAAATTAGTATCGACTGAAAAGTATGCTAAGGACGAAAAACATCATTATGATTATTCTTTTGAGAGCTATATTAAAATTCAAAAATAAAATATTACAGAAAAAAAAAGCCTTAAAAACATATGTTTCTAAGGCTTTTTTGTGGAGAAGATGGGGCTCGAACCCACGACCTCTTGACTGCCAGTCAAGCACTCTAGCCAACTGAGCTACATCCCCATAATGATGGCGCAAATATAGTATTTTAATTGTGGAATACACAAATTTATAAGTGACAAAAAGTTTTTTTTGTTTAAAAAAAACACTCACGTTGTTGCAATTCATTTAACTTTGTCTTAAAAAACCAGAATGGCAGCAACTAAGTCTCTAGGGTCCCTTCATTCCAAAATTGCAGACGGGATAGCGACCCTTACTTTTGGTCATCCAGCAAGTAATTCTTTTCCTGTAAATCTGTTAAAAGAACTTACTACGGCAATTCAGGCTCTTGGCAATAATGATGATATTCGTGCGGTGGTGATTCAAAGTGAAGGTGAAGGCGCGTTTTGTGCAGGTGCTTCCTTTGATGAACTTTTGGCAGTTTGTACAGCATCAGAGGGAACAGCTTTCTTTTCGGGATTTGCGCATTTAATCAATGCGATGCGGGTTTGCCCTAAAGTGATAATAGGGAGAATTCAGGGAAAAGCTATCGGTGGTGGCGTGGGGATTGCCGCAGCTTGCGATTATGTTTTGGCCACAAAGCAAGCGAGTGTAAAACTATCAGAATTAGCCATTGGGATTGGTCCTTTCGTAATTGAGCCTGCTGTAAGTAGAAAGATTGGGAAAACAGCAATGACTCAAATGACCTTGGCTGCTCAAGAATGGAAATCGGCCGAGTGGGCGCAGGAACACGGCTTGTATGCCGCTGTATTCGAAACTATTTCGGAGTTGGACGCCGCTGTAAATCAAATGGCTTCGCAATTAGGGAGTTACAACCCTCAAGCATTGCTTGAAATTAAGAAAGTGTTTTGGGAAGGGACCGACCACTGGGAAACTTTGTTAGTGGAACGTGCCGCTATCTCCGGACAATTAGTATTGTCTGATTTTACCAAAAAGGCTTTACTTCAATTTAAAAAATAAATATATGACTGCTTTTTCTTTATTTCAAAAAGTTGACGTAGCCCGCAAAGTCGCTCAGGCGCCAGATGAAAGTTACGAATTAGGGTTGGTCATTGGCTCTTATTTGCCCTTTGTTGTGTTGGTTGGATTTGCTTATTGGATGTATTATCGAGCAAAAAAAAGAGACGAAAACCGTTAATTTTCCATAAATTTGCCCCTTAAATATAAGTACAATGAGTAATATTAGAATCACCAAAAAATTTAGTTTCGAAACGGGTCATGCTTTATATGGTTATGATGGCAAGTGTAAAAACGTTCATGGCCACAGTTACAAGCTGTTTGTTACCGTTTTCGGTTCACCCATAACGGATCAATCGAACGTAAAACTTGGTATGGTGATCGATTTTACCGATTTGAAAAAAATTGTCAAAGAAGAAGTAGTAGATCGATTTGATCATGCTACTGTTTTCAATCAAACGACTCCTCATGTGGAGTTAGCCAAAGAACTAAAAGATAGAGGGCATCATGTTATTTTGGTAGATTATCAACCGACTAGCGAAAATATGATTATCGACTTTGCTACGCGTATCAAAAGTAGATTGCCTCAAGGAATTGAATTGTTTTCTTTAAAATTGCAAGAAACCGAATCTTCTTTTGCGGAGTGGTACGCTAGTGATAATCAATAGGAATACCGAAATTCTAATTTTTAAATTCCAAATACTCTTTAGTTTCAACTACTCGTTTCCATGATTTTACCTTCCAAAAAAATATATTTTGCTTCCGATCAGCATTTTGGTGCGCCTACACCTGAATTGAGTTTTCCAAGAGAACAAAAATTTGTAGCGTGGCTTGATGAAGTTAAAAAGGATGCCGAAGCTATTTTTTTATTGGGTGATTTATTCGATTTTTGGTTCGAATACAAAACGGTGGTTCCCAAAGGGTTTGTTCGTGTTTTAGGAAAGTTAGCCGAAATACGCGACAGTGGTATTCCGATTTATTTTTTTGTAGGAAACCACGATTTATGGATGACGGATTATTTTGAAAAAGAATTGAATATTCCTGTTTTTCACGACAATCAAGAGTATACTTTTCACGGGAAAACTTTTTTAATTGGTCATGGAGACGGAAAAGGCCCAGGCGATTTGGGGTACAAACGCATGAAGAAAGTGTTTACTAATCCTTTTTCTAAATGGTTGTTTCGCTGGTTGCATCCTGATCTAGGGGTTGGCTTAGCGCAATATCTATCAGTAAAAAATAAATTAATTTCGGGTGCCGAAGATGTTACTTTTTTAGGCGAAGATAACGAATGGTTAATTCAATATGCCAAACGGAAATTACAATCCAAACATTATAATTATTTGGTTTTTGGCCACCGTCATTTACCCATGAAATATACCGTTGGCGAAAACGCCGAATACGTTAATCTTGGTGACTGGATTTCTTATTTTACGTACGGTGTTTTTGATGGTGAAACTTTTGAGATCAAAACGTTCAAACAATAATTAAATTTAGTCGCTATGGAATATTTACAATTAGATCATCCTGTTGCAAACTCCATAGCACAAACGCATCGTGATTACGGTATTGATTACAATACTGCCCGTTTTTATCATCCTGATTATTGCTCGTTTGGTGACTTTTTATCCGGCGAAAATGCCGCAACGATTTTGGAGGAATATGCTCTATTAACACCCGCTTTTTATGTTTTTGGTCAGTTGCCAAATCTTCCAAAAAGTATCGGTAACAAAGGTGAATTAGTATGTCATCAAATGATTGTTTCCTCTAGAATTAATTATCCCATCACCGAAAATATCGTCAAATTAGGTTCCGAACAATTAGATGACTTGCTAGGTTTAGTGCGTTTGGTTTATCCAGAATATTTCAAAACAAAAACAGCTTCATTGGGCCATTACTACGGAATTTACAAAAACAATCAATTGGTAGCGATCACTGGCGAACGCATGCAAATGGACGGTTTTATTGAAGTCAGTGCCGTAATTACGCATCCTGATCACCATGGAAAAGGCTATGCGAAACAGCTAGTAACGCACACTTCAAATGCCATTTTTGATCAAAACAAAATACCCTTTTTGCATGTCGCTCATTCTAATAAAATAGCCATAGGTTTATACGAAACCCTAGGCTATAGCACACGTGAAAAAATGAGTATTTGGCATTTGATCCAAAAATAACTTGGGAGTTACGATTTTTCAATTTCTTCTAAATCCTTCTGTAAGTCTAATTTTCGGAAGGAAGGCATGAAAGTTCCCATTCCAAGAACGATTAACAAAGTCATACAACCTCCAAAAACTACAGCAGGAACAGTTCCCATTAATTTGGCAGTAAGTCCACTTTCAAAAGCCCCTAATTCATTGGAGGAACCCACAAAAATAGAATTTACTGAAGCTACGCGTCCGCGCATATGATCGGGAGTTTTTAATTGCAAAATAGTCGAACGAATCACCATAGAAATACCATCAACGACTCCGCTAAAGAACAACGCCAAAAGCGATAACCAAAATAGCGTCGATAGTCCAAAAACGATGATGCAAACTCCAAACAAGAAAATAGCCGTAAGCAGTTTCATACCCGCATTTTTGTTGACGGGTACATAGGCGGTGAATAACATGGTTAAAATCGCACCAACCGCTGGTGCCGCTCTTAAAATACCAAAACCTTGCGAGCCTACTTCTAAAATATCCAGCGCAAAAATAGGTAAAAGTGCTACGGCGCCACCAAACAAAACCGCCGTCATGTCTAGCGTTAAGGCACCAAGAATCATTTTGTTGTTGAACACAAATTTCACGCCTTCTTTTAAACTTTCCAAAACAGGTTCTCCGATTTTTGGATTTAAAATGGGTTTCTTTTCAATAAAAGTCAAACCTAATAAGGCCGCAATAGCAAAGGCTACCACTAGCGCTAAAGACCAATGTACTCCTATTAAAGTAATCGAAAAACCCGCAACTGCTGGCCCAATAACCGATCCTACCTGCCAAACCGAGCTGCTCCAAGTCGCAGCATTTGAATACGCTTTTTTGGGTACTATTAATGCTAAAAGCGAGAAAATGGTAGGGCCCAAAAACGAACGCACAAGGCCACCCAAAAATACAAAGAAGTAGATGAGGTACAAAAGTGTAGTGGCAGAAAAATTAGACGAAATAGCTGGAAATGTCAAACAAAATAATCCGGAACTAATTACTAAAAACCCCAAAATACATTTTATTAGCATGCCTTTTTTTTCGTTTTGATCTACGATATGACCCGCAAACAAAGCCATCGCAACGGCCGGAATAATTTCCATCAGCCCAATAATTCCTAAGGATAAGGCGCTTTTGGTTACACGATAGACTTCCCATTCAATAATGATAAATTGCATCGACCACGCAAAGACCATGGCAAATCGGATGAGTAAAAAAATATTAAATTCTTTAAAGCGCAACGCTTGATACGGATCGTTTTTGGTTTTCATTTTTAAAATCTAATGTCTTTTAGTCGTAATTGCAATTCTATTTTGTCGTTCCATTCGTTTTCATCAACACAAAAGGCGGCTTCGAATGGTTGTTTGTTTTTTACTATTTCATGTTTATTGCCCAATCCAAAACCAATTGCTGGAATTCCTTCCGAATCATTTTGGCGAACAAACAGTTTGAGGTGTTCTTCTTCCTTGCCCATTGGTTTTCCATAACCTGTGTCAAACATGTTTTGGGTAGTGAAAACCGGCGTCATGTTGAGTGGGCCACAGGGTTCAAATTGTTTTAAAATTCGTGTGAATTTAGGCGAAATGTCTTGAAAATCAATAGTAACATCAACCGAAAGTTCTGGTTCTAATAATTCGGGGGCTATGGTTTCTTTTACGACTTTTTCAAAGTCGGCTTTAAAAGCCGTATAATTCTCGGGCTTCAAAGTCATGCCAGCGGCGTACATGTGTCCTCCAAATTGTTCCAAATGTTCGGCACATGCCTCGAGCGCATTGTACACATCAAATCCTTTTACCGAGCGAGCAGAAGCGGCATATTTTTCGCCACTTTTGGTAAAAACCAATGTAGGACGGTAATAGGTTTCTATCAATCGAGAAGCCACAATCCCGATTACGCCTTTGTGCCAAGTTTCCTGAAAAACCACCGAAGTAAAGCGTTCTTGTTCTCCATTTTCTTCAATTTGAGCCAAAGCTTCCTTGGTAATTTGTTGGTCCAAATCTTTGCGTTCGGCATTGTACGCTTCAATTTCTGAAGCAAATTGTTGGGCTTGTTCAAAATCAAATTCGGTCAAGAGTTCCACCGCATGATTCCCGTGTTTGATGCGGCCTGCCGCGTTAATTCTGGGCGCAATAATAAAAACAACATCCGTAATATCGAGTGTTTTTTTCTTGAGTTGATGTGTCATCGCCTTGATTCCAGGACGTGGATTATCGTTGATGACTTGCAAGCCAAAATAAGCCAAAACCCTATTTTCGCCCGTTATGGGTACAATGTCGGCAGCAATTGCTGTGGCGACCAAATCAAGATACGGAATCAAATCTGCTATCGTTTGGTTGCGGTTTCCTGCCAACGCTTGTATGAGTTTAAACCCAACGCCACAACCGCACAACTCGTCATATGGATATTGGCAATCATCACGTTTTGGGTCCAAAATCGCTACTGCATCAGGCAACTCTTTCCCAGGCCTGTGGTGGTCTCCAATTATAAAATCAATATTCTTTTCTTTGGCATACGCCACATGATCAATCGATTTTATCCCACAATCTAGCGCAATAATTACGGTAAAACCATTGTCATCGGCAAAATCAATTCCTTTAAACGATATGCCATATCCTTCGTCATAGCGATCCGGAATATAAGTCGCCACATTGGGATAAAAACTTTTCAAATAGCTCGAAACCAACGAAACGGCGGTGGTACCATCCACATCATAATCCCCAAAAACCAATATGTTTTCCTGATTTTCTATGGCCAACTCAATTCTAGCCACCGCTTTATCCATATCTTTCATCAAAAACGGATCGTGCAAATCGTCTAATGATGGCCGAAAAAACTGACGGGCTTCTTCAAAGGAAGTGATGTCTCTCTGAAGCAATAAAGTGGCAATGGTTTCAGAAACCTGAAGAGCTGCTGCCAATTCGTTTATTTTTTCTTCCGAAGGTTTGGGTTTTAGTGTCCAGCGCATGTTGCTTTTCTTTTTTTAGTCAATACTTTTTCATTTTCTAAGTTCGGCTTTTTGTCAGGAACAGAAACAAAAAGATTTTCAGGAAACAGGGTTCCCGCCATCCGCTATATCTTTGTTTTTTGAAAAAAAAACAAAGGATGCCGCTGCTGTCGGGGTTAAAGAGCCACAATTTGCCTTTTTTGGTTTCATTCTCAAAATAAAAATCAATCCATCCCAGGATAGTAATTCCAATTTCATTTTAAAATTTAGAAGTCAAAATACCAACTTATACGCAAATACAAAAAGTTGTTTTTTGTTCTCTACAAATAACAGGTTTTGCAATAATTGATATTTTCAAATAACGATTATTGTTGTTGTTTCTGTATCAAAGCTTCTCCATAAAAGGCAATGCCATTCCAGCCTGTTTTCATAAAATTACGAATGTTTTGATGGTCAGATCCTTCAGGGTTTTTCAATACATCCTCAAAATAATAGGCTCCAAAACACGCTAAAGTTGCCGCTTCAGACAACTTTTGTAGTTCCGCAAAAGCAAACAATTTGCAAGAACCGTTGTTCTCGTTGGCTGCATTATGTTGCAATCCGTTTTCAAAAGCGGTGGGTTCAAAGTCGTAATTGGCTTCGATAACAGCCATAGTTTCCGGAAAAGTTATGGCGCTTGGGCTGTTTTTTAATTTTTCTAAAAATGAAGATATAGTCATGATATAAAATTTTTAAGTAAAAAAGGTGTTAATAAAATGGGCTGCCTGAATGGCTCCGTTCATGTACCCCGGATGATTACGGGCTGTTTCTGAACCAGAAATAAACAGTCTGTTGTCAAAAAATGGGGAGCTGTAAATACTATTTCCATTGTTTTGATGTGCTAATACCATGGATTCGTAGGGAGCGAAAGTGAATCTTTCATTACGCCAAATTTTTTCAAAATATTGAGTGGCATTATTTATTTCGTTCCCGAAAAAGCGTTGCAGTTGTTGGAGTACCGCTTGTTGTCTTTCTTCTTTTGTGTAGGAATAGGTATTCGAGTTTAAAAACCCTTTTAGGGCATAAAAATTGCCGTCGGTTGCGCAGTGGTCGTACATTTCTTGTACAATATTGGCGTGACTAAACATAGTGCCCGAGAGTGCTTTGTCTTTCCAAAAAGGAGCATTGAATGCTAATCCAAATTTTATGGATTCCCCCATCCAAGTATGTGTTTTTTTGGCGGTCGCTACCAATTCCTTTTCTAAAACGGGTTCAAATATGATGCTGTTGATGAGCAAATTTGGGGGCAAAGTGCTGATTACAAAATCTGAAAGGTATTCTTTTTGATCATGAGTCGTAATGCAAAATAGATCCTTTTTATAATTAATCTTCGTGACTTTTTTGTTCAAATGAATAGCATCTGAATCTAATTTTTCGCTGAGTTTTTTTAGGATTGTAGTCGTTCCGCCATTGATTCTGAAGGACGGATTTTCGTTCTCAGGAATCGTAAAGTGCTGTGGTTCCTCAAAATTAGAAGTTTCAAAAAAAGAAATTCCTTTGGTGTATTGTTTCGTATAGGTAATGTTCAGTTCTTCTAGTAAAGCAATTACATCTTGATGGTCTTCATTAAACCATGTGGCTCCCATTTCTATAGAGCCTCCATTTTTTCCCGAGAGGGTTTCTATTCGTCCGCCAATTCTATCATT
>JBOFUD010000108.1:0-8584 GCA_051652385.1 Flavobacterium sp. | reverse complement strand
AACATACAATCCATTCAAAAAATTGCACCAACATTCCATGAAAATGCAAAACCGGATACCGACGGCAGAATGATTTTACGTGATAATTTTGATGCATTATTTCATAAACATCCAGAACTTTTAATTTTTGGAGAAGATGCGGGCGCTATTGGCGATGTTAATCAAGGTCTTGAAGGAATGCAAGAAAAATACGGCGAATTACGTGTTGCTGATACTGGGATTCGCGAAGCAACCATACTCGGACAAGGAATTGGAATGGCGTTAAGAGGATTGCGCCCTATAGCCGAAATACAATATTTAGATTATTTATTGTATGCCATTCAAATCATGAGTGATGACTTAGCCACCTTACAATACCGAACCGTTGGAAAACAAAAAGCACCCTTGATCATTCGAACTCGGGGTCATCGTTTGGAAGGAATTTGGCACTCGGGTTCTCCAATGGGATTAATCATTAACGCCCTAAGAGGGATGCATGTTTTGGTACCAAGAAACATGACCCAAGCCGCAGGTTTTTATAATGCACTTTTGGAATGTGATGAACCAGCTCTAGTTATCGAATGTTTAAATGGGTATCGCCTCAAAGAGGTACCTCCTACTAATTATGGTGAATTCAAAACTCCAATTGGAGTGATAGAAACCTTAAAAGAAGGCACAGATATCACTCTAGTATCCTACGGTTCAACGCTACGTTTGGTTCAGCAAGCAGCAAATGAACTTTTAGAAGTAGGCATCAATTGCGAAATTATCGACATTCAATCTCTTCTCCCTTTTGACATCCAGCACGACATAGTTAAAAGTTTGGCCAAAACAAACCGCCTGTTGGTGATTGATGAAGATGTACCAGGCGGAGCTTCGGCTTATATTTTACAACAAATCACCGAAATTCAAGATGGTTATAAATACCTCGATAGTAAACCAGAAACGCTAACTGCCAAAGCGCATCGACCTGCTTATGGAACAGATGGAGATTACTTTTCAAAACCTTCAAGCGAAGATATTTTTGAAAAAATTTACAGTATGATGCACGAAAGTAACCCAGCTAAGTTTCCAAGTTTATATTAAACAGAAAATAATTCATTATAAGATGCCGTTTCCTCCAAGAAACGGCATTTTTTTTTAAAAAATTGACATTTAAGGCGCAAAATGTAAACTGATGCCATTATTTAGTACTTTTAAAAACCAATACCAAACAACATGATCTCATTAGAAAATAGATGGCTTCAACTCAGTGAAGTAAAAGTAATTGCACCAGATGTTCCCTACTCAGCTTATACACCCTTGGATTTATCAATTCATAATACCGATTTAACAAACCATAATCTGATCACTTCTGCTGATTTTGAAAACTATATCGAAAACCATTTAAAACAAAATCAAGCCCAAATCGCCTTTGGTGGGTATAATGAAACAAGAAATCTTTACAAAAGAAGCAGTGTATTTAACTCCTCCGAACAAGAAGAAAGAAACATACATCTTGGCTTAGACCTATGGACCGCAGCAGGAACTCCAATCTTAGCTGCTTTGGATGGAATAATTCACAGTTTTAAAGATAATAATCAATTGGGAGATTATGGCCCAACCATCATACTTGAACACAAAATTGACACCCAACCATTCTATACCTTGTACGGGCATTTATCCCTAAAAAGCATACAGCATTTAACAAAAGGACAAATGGTAAAAAAAGGTCAAACTATTGCCACTCTGGGAAACGCAAGCGTTAACGGCGATTATGCACCTCATTTGCATTTCCAAATCATAAAAAATATTCAAAACAAAGAAGGTGATTACCCAGGAGTTTGCAGCTTAAGTACGCTTCCTTTTTACTTATCTAACTGTCCAGATCCTAATTTATTATTAAAAATCAATAGCTAACACACATCCAAACCAAAAACTTACACATAAATTATATTGAGCAAAACAGCCTACTTTCTCTCAAACTAGCAGAAGGTTGCTACTGCTGTTTAATCTGAATTTCACTTCAGAGACAGACTAATTTCAGAGGAAGATGCTAGAAAAAGCGCTGTATGCTTTGAGAAAATACAGTTACAAATAAACCCATAAAATTCATAAAAAAAAGGCCCAACAAGAAATTTTCTTGTTAGACCTTTTTTTAATTTACTACTTTTTTCTACAAAAAGATGCTTAATATATAATAAGTAATCGCAGCAAGCAACCCTGAAATCGGAATAGTTAATACCCATGCCCACATTAAACTCACGGTTACACCCCAACGAACAGCAGAAACTCTGTTCGTCAATCCTACACCAATAATTGAACCGGTAATAGTATGCGTCGTACTCACGGGTATTTTTAAATGTTCGGTAAAATATAGCGTTAAAGCCCCCGCAGTTTCGGCAGCCACTCCTTCAAAGGAGGTTACTTTTGTAATTTTGGAACCCATAGTTTTTACGATTTTCCAACCACCACTCAAGGTTCCTAATGCAATAGCCGAATAACAAGCCAGTGGAATCCACGATGGCATATTTGAGCCTTCTCCACTATCATTTGGTAACACTACGTTTAGCCAATCCGGCATAGCCGCTTGAGATGACCCACTAGTGTGTATATAAACTGCAACAGCGGCTGCAATTATTCCCATTACTTTTTGAGAATCGTTTCCACCATGACCCAAGCTAAAAGCTGCAGAAGACAATAATTGGAATTTTTTCAACCATGAATTTGCTTGATGAATATTCAAACTACTGAACATCAAACAAAAAGTACTAATAGATAAAATGATAAAAGCTACCAACAACCACTTAATATTGTGCGCTTCAAGCGCCACACTCCAAAACTCTGAACTAGGAAACCTAGGTTTATCAATATCTGGAAAATATTTCATTTGCTTTTCAACAAACCAAACAGTTACTGCCATTAGCGAAAGGGTAAAAATCTTTGGATAAATACTTTTTTTAGAGGAATTCAATAACCAAATAGATATCAGATAAGACATTAAAGCCCCCAATAAAGGTGCCAAAACAATGAAAGCTACAACAATCAAAACTCCTGTTGGTAACCCACCATCTTTTCCTTCCTTAAACCAATTAACTACACCAAATCCTGCATGAGCTATAGCTGCTCCAGCAAATCCTCCAATTAAAGTGTGAGACGAACTAGAAGGAATACCCAACCACCACGTCAATAAATTCCAACAAATTGCTGCAATAACTCCTGCCAAGATAACGACAAGATTAATATCCATGGTACTTGCAGTTTTAGCAACCGTATCGGCTACACCAAAACCAAAAACCCAATAGGCTAGAAAGTTAAAAAAAGCAGCCCAAAGTACCGCCTGAAAAGGAGACAAAACTTTGGTAGCCACCACAGTAGCAATAGCGTTGGCAGCATCGTGAAACCCATTGATGTAATCAAAGATTAAGGCCAAAACTATAATAACTAGTAATAAAGTAAATTCCATAATTGTATTTTCTATAAAGAATAAAAAAGTTAAGAGTGCTTTACAGTGATTGATTCTAAAACACTTGCTACGCTCTTACATTTATCAGTTGCGGTTTCTAATACCGACAACACTTCTTTATATTTAATGATATTTTTTACATCTGTTTCGTTTTCAAATATTTCAAAAACGGCTTTATTATACACATTATCTGACTTGTTTTCTAATTTATTAATTTTAGCACAAGCGGTAGTAATGGTTTTCATGCGTTCTAAATTTTTCAGTTCTTTCACCGCTTCATCAATGTGCTGACAAGCCTCGAGATTGATTTCTGTTAATTTACGTATTGATTTTGTTATTTTATCCACTTGATACAGACGCATTCTACTAGCTGCACCATGCAAATTATCGGCAACATTATCGATGGAAGTGATCAAAGAATAAATATCCTCTCTATCAAAAGGAGTAATAAAATTTCTACTTAACTCAAGGTTGGTTTGACGCGTGATATCTTCGCCACGTTGTTCCAATTCGTCAATTTTCAAAAATAAAACTTCTCTTTCTTTTAGAGGTAAGTTTACTGCTTCATGTAAATTAGAAGCTAACTCAATTAAGTTATTAGAAGCTTCTTCAAATAAAGGAAAGAATTTTTTGTCTTTAGGTACTAAAAACTGGAATAAACTATTAATTGTCATTTTTTTGTCGATTTAGATTTGCAAAATTAGTTCATAATCTGTGGCTAATGTTAGCTTAATGTTATCAATTCATCATCTATATGGAAACAATTCAAAAAAGAAATCGTCTTTTCAATGTCATAATGAAGGATCCTGTCTTCACTTACAAAAGGCACTTCTTGACGATAGGCGTTTAAAAAAATAGTGATAAACTCACTGGACTTTAAAGGACTCCTGAACGCGATAGCCTGAGAAGCATTCATCAATTCTATAGCCAAAATACGTTCTAAATTTTCGACAACTTTCAAGCACTTCGTAGCACCATTTGCGCCCATGCTCACATGATCTTCTTGGCCATTACTGGAAACAATACTATCGATACTTGCAGGCGTTGCCAATTGTTTATTTTGACTAGCAATACTTGCTGCAGTATATTGCGGAATCATAAAACCCGAATTCAATCCAGGATTGTCTACCAAAAAAGCAGGAAGATTGCGCGATCCCGAAATTAACTGATATGTTCTTCGTTCTGAAATACTCCCTAATTCTGCCAAAGCAATCGCCATAAAATCGAGCGCCAAAGCCAAAGGTTGGCCGTGAAAATTACCCCCCGAAATAATTTGATCACTTTCTATAAAAATATTAGGATTATCGGTTACAGAATTAATCTCGGTTTTGAATACTTTTTTCACATATTCTATCGCATCTTTGGAAGCGCCATGCACTTGAGGAATACAACGAAACGAATACGGATCTTGCACATGCGATTTGGGCTGAGCTATAATCTCGCTTCCTTCTAAAAACTCATTCATTCGCTTAGCAGTTTGAATCTGACCTTTATGCGGACGTATATAATGTATCAATTCATTAAAAGGTTCCAAGCGACCATCAAATCCTTCAAGTGACATCGCCCCAATCAAATCGGCAAAATAGGATAATTTGTGCGCTTTAATGATGATATGTGCTCCATAAGCAGCCATAAATTGCGTACCATTCAACAAAGCCAAACCTTCTTTGGATTGCAAAACAATCGGCTCCCAATTGAATTTAGCCATCACTTCCCTAGTAGGTATTTTATTGCCTTCAAAATACACCTCACCTTCTCCAATAATAGGAAGCGATAAATGCGCCAAAGGAGCCAAATCACCCGAGGCCCCAAGCGACCCCAAGGTATAGACAACGGGGTAAACTCCCTTGTTATATAAATCAACCAAACGCTCAACGGTTTGCAACTGCACACCCGAATAGCCGTAACTCAAGGACTGAATTTTCAACAACAACATAATTTGAACAATAGCAACAGGAACTTCATCTCCGGTGCCACAAGCATGCGATTTTACAAGATTTTCTTGCAATTGCGACAAGTTTTCGTTAGAAATTTTCACGTTGCACAAAGAACCAAAACCAGTATTTATCCCATAAATTGGTTCGGTATGAGTTGCCATTTTTTTATTCAGATAATCTCTACATTTCTGAATATTAACTTTAGCTTCCTCAGAGAGAGCAATGCTTTTTTGAAAAGTGACAATTTCTTGAAGTGCTTCAAAAGTAAGTAGTTCCGTAGATATGTAATGCGTATTGTCCATTTTAAGAATCGTTTAAGTTTCAAAATTGAATAAATTCACAGTAATAACCAACATAAATTGTAAATAATTTAAAAAACCCCAGTTTTATTCCAACCAATAATCACCTATGACATTTTCAGAATTAAAAAATACCCTGAAGGATCCCATCGAATTTCATTCAAAAATTTTAACACATAATACATGAATTTCAAACAAAAAAAAGCTAATAAAAAGCAAATATCACAATCGTAGCCGCATAAAAATACAATAAATTTAATTTCCCTCCGATTTATAATTATTTATTAAAATATTCGCAAAAAGACTTGACTAATCTAAATCATTATAAAAAAACAGTACTTTTGAAAAACCAAAATGAAAAACAATAACAGCACATACACACAACTACTTATAACTCCAACTGGGGTTGTTTTCGCTGTTACCACCTTTACTACATCTACCACTACAACCCTTTAGGGGTACACTTTATTACATATCATCCGATTAACCGCTCCTCTATTTTAAAGGTAGTAGACCTATGAGAGGCAACTAACCTTAGCATTCAATTAAATACAATATAAAAATGAAAGTATTAAAATTTGGCGGAACTTCTGTAGCCAATGCCGATAATATCAAATTAGTCTTGGCTATTATTGCCCAAAAAGCCCAAAAAGAACCTGTAGCTGTTGTTGTTTCTGCCTTAAGCAAAGTAACAGATCTATTGCAGTTAGCCGCTTCAAAAGCTGCTCAAAATGACGAAAGTTTCAAGGAAATCGTTTTAGAAATCGAGATAAAACATCTCGATACCCTCAAAAAATTAATTCCGGTTAGCGAACAAAGTGCCTTGTTGAGCCACATCAAACGCATCATCAATCACTTGGAAACACTATTAGAAGGCTGTTTTTTATTGGGCGAATTATCTCCCAGAACTTCAGATACGATTTTGAGTTTTGGTGAATTGTTGTCATCATTTATAATCGCCGAGGCTTTGAAACAAAATCTAAAAAGCGCTAGCTACAAAGACAGTCGCGAATTGATTAAAACCAATGCCAATTTCGGAAAAGCAACTGTAAATTTCGAGCTAAGCAATGCTTTGATTCAAGACTATTTCAAAAAAAACGCTACTCAAGTGGTGGTGCTTCCGGGATTTATTGCAGCCACTGAAGAGGGCATCACCACCACTTTGGGACGTGGCGGATCGGATTATTCAGCAGCCATTTTTGCCAGTGCTTTGGCTGTGCACGAATTGGAAATTTGGACCGATGTAAATGGCATGTATACCGCCAATCCAAAACTCGTAAAACAAGCACAACCCATCGCCACAATTTCCTATCAAGAAGCCATGGAATTGTCGCATTTTGGAGCCAAAGTACTGTATCCACCTACCATTCAACCCGTCTTACAAAAAAACATCCCAATTTGGATCAAAAATACTTTTGAACCTGAAGCCGTAGGGACTTTTATTTCAAATACTATTACATCCAACGGAACACCTGTAAAAGGGATAAGTCATATCGATAACATTACACTTATTACGCTCGAAGGCTCAGGAATGATTGGTGTTGCAGGTTCTTCCAAACGCCTTTTTGAAGTGTTATCAAATGAAAAAATCAATGTTATTTTCATTACACAAGCTTCTTCTGAACATTCAATTTGTATTGGTATTTTAAATTCAGATGCCGAAACGGCAGAAATAGCGATCAATAAAGCCTTCGAAATTGAAATTGCACAGCACAAAATAGAGCCCTGCATGGCAGAAAAAAACTTGTGCATCATTGCTTTGGTAGGCGAAAACATGAAGAACCACCAAGGGTTAAGCGGGAGAATGTTCAGCACTTTAGGAAAAAATAACGTCAACATTCGTGCTATTGCACAAGGCGCTTCCGAAAGAAACATTTCGGTGGTAATCAACGAAAGAGACGTAAAAAAAGCACTAAACACTTTACACGAAAATTTCTTTGAGGAAAACACCAAACAACTCAACTTGTTCGTAATGGGCGTGGGCAACGTGGGCGAAAAATTCATGGAGCAAATTCACCAACAAAGGAAATTCTTAAAAGAAAATCTAAAAATTAATTTGCGTGTCATCGCCGTATCGAACTCCAAAAAAATGCATTTTGAAGAAGAAGGTATGTCGCTAAAAAATTGGCAGGCCCTTTTAGCTACTGGCGAATCAGCCAATGCCGAAGCTTTTATTACCAAAGTAAAAGCCCTCAATTTGCGTAACAGTATATTTGTGGACATTACCGCTAACGAAAGTGTGGCGCAACTTTACGAACATTTTTTAAGACAAAATGTAGCCGTGGTAACTTGCAACAAAATCGCTTGTTCTTCGGCGTATGCCAACTATCAAAACCTTAAAAATTTATCCCGAAAATACAATGCCCCTTTCTTATTCGAAACTAATGTAGGGGCTGGATTACCGATCATCGACACAGTAAAAAACCTAATCGCATCGGGAGACAAAGTACACAAAATACAAGCCGTTTTATCGGGAAGTTTGAACTTTATTTTCAATAATTTCAATGAAAACAACACTTTTGATGAAGTAGTAAAAGAAGCTGGAGTTCAAGGATTTACCGAACCCGATCCTAAAATCGATTTGAGCGGTGTTGACGTCGCCAGAAAGATCTTGATTCTGATTCGTGAAAGCGGGTATCAAATGGAAATCGAAGACATTGAAAACAATTCTTTCTTACCTGAAGCGTGCATAACAACAACTACTAATGAAGCCTTTTTTACTTCCTTACTTTCACATGCCACGCATTTTGAAAACCTATTAAAAGAAGCCAACGAAAAAGAAGCACGTCTTAAATTTGTCGCCCAATTCGAAAACGGAAAAGCGAGCGTAGGATTACAATGCATTGCCAAAGACCATCCGTTTTACAACTTAGAAGGAAAAGACAATATCGTATTGTTCTACACCGATCGCTATGTTGACCAAC
>JBOFUD010000107.1:0-17785 GCA_051652385.1 Flavobacterium sp. | reverse complement strand
TGCATTTCAATACATTGATGGATACGTTTTGGGTACTGGTGGATCGTATGAGTTTACAAACGGAGTGCTTGTAAATGGTGTAGCGACTCCAATACCTGCGAATCCAAACTTAACTTGGCAGACGGCAAATACTACCGATCTTGGTATCGATGTAGGACTTTGGAGGAATAAATTTAATGCGACAGTTGATGTTTTTGATCGGTACATGACGGGAGTACCTGCGCGAGTAAGTGTTTCGCTGCCAAATACATTCGGAGGAACGTTAGCCCAAGAAAATTTAAATAGTTATCGTACCCAAGGTATCGAATTCGAAATTGGGTACAAAAATCATTCAAGAGCCTTTAAATATGATGTGTCTGGAAATTTTACCTACTCACGTACTAAAGATGTTCATGTAGAAGGCGAAAATTTTAATAATTCGATGGCAAAATATAGAGGTCAGAACTCAGGAAGATGGAATGATCTTGAGTGGGGATATACGTATGCAGGTCAATTTCAAAACAGCGACCAATTACTCAACGCACCGATGCAAAACGGTGCCAATGGTAATATCAATAAAGAACTTCCTGGAGATTTTAGATACGAAGATATCAACAACGATGGTATCATAGACGCACAAGATGAGAAGCCACTTTTTTACAATTCTACTCCAAAAATTTATTTTGGGATGACTATCAATTTTGCGTACAAGGGGTTTGATATGAATATTTTGTTTCAAGGCGCCGCAAATTATACATTGCGATATGATTCTGTTTATTCACAAGTTTTGGCTTTTAATGGCAATGCGCCAGAGTACTTTTATGATAGATGGCACAAAGCCGACCAATTTGATCCAAATAGCGAGTGGGTTCCTGGGAAATGGCCTGCTTCAAGATTGATTACGGATGTTGGTGGTATGTACAAAGAAAGTTCAATTTGGAGACGTGAGGCTTCTTGGGTACGATTAAAAAATCTTGAAATTGGATATTCTATTGATGGTAAAGAGCAGTTTATGAAGGAGATAGGTGTCAATAAAATCCGATTTTTTATAAGTGGCTTCAATTTATTTACCATAACAGATTCTTTTCTTAAGCCTTTTGATCCCGAAAAAGTTGCTGGTGGCTCAGACAAAGATGATCCGCAATCTGGTTTTACCTACCCACTCTCAAAAAATTATAATTTTGGAGTTAATATTAGTTTTTAATTTAAAAATGAAAAAAATGAAAACAGTACAAAAAATAATCTTCCCTTTTCTCTTATTAGCATTCATTGTGGGATGTGATGGTTCTTTAGATTTGGAACCAACAGACAAAATGACAGCCGAGGAAATTTTTGCGACACCTGCCAGTACCCAACTGTACTTGGCAGATATTTACAATCGTTTGCCTGTTGAAGATTTGACCTTTTTTCCTACGCAAGGATTCAATTACAATGGTACAAAGGACAATTCTAGTCCTAACAATAATGGGATTTGTAGCGATATGTTTACTGGAACTGCTACGCATTCGAATTTCAATGCGCCAGGTTTTATAAATCAAAATCATTACAATTGGTGGGCGGATGCCTATAAGTTAATTAGAGATATTAATCTTTTTGCAGGTATTATACCAACGCTAAAAGTTACGCAACAACAAAAGGATGCTTACTTAGGGGAAGCTTCTTTTTTGCGCGCTTATGCTTATTTTGGTCTAGCACAGCGATACGGGGGTGTTCCGATTATTACAGTAGCTCAAGAATATACCGGAGATGTGGAAGCACTAAAAGTTCCAAGGAATACAGAAAAAGAAACTTGGGACTTTATTTTAGCAGAATGCGATAAGGCTATCAAAGTTTTGGATTATGATCCAAACGCCAGAAAGGCATCAAAATGGGCTGCTTATGGATTAAAATCAAGGGCGGCATTGTTTGCTGCTTCAATTGCAAAATACGGATATAAAAATCCAATGGCTGGGCCAGCCTTTGATGCAAAATTAGTTGGATTAGATGCCACAGATGCCGGCAAGTATTATCAAATATGTATTGATGCTTCAGCCGCAATTATGGATTCTAATAAATTCTCTTTGTATAAATCGTTACCATCATCGCCTGAGGAGGCAGCTGAAAATTACAGATCTTTGTTCGAAAATCCGAATCAAGCACTAACTTCCGAAGCTATTTTTGTAAGAGGGCGTACAATTATTGGCAATATGACCGGTAATAATTATGATATTTGGTATAGTCCAAATCAGTTAAAAAATGGTTGGCCGAGTCCAGGAAGAATGAATCCAACTCTTGAGTTTGTTGATTTATATGAAAGTTATGCAAAGCCAGGAGTTAGTGCACCAATTGTTACTGCGCTTAATGATGATGTTAATAATTACACTGGTTTTAGTAAAACAAAAACCTATTTGAAGTTTACAGATCCTCAAGATATCTTTAAAGGAAAGGATGCGCGTTTGTTTGGTACAGTGATCGTTCCGGGTTCTTCATTCAAAGGTGTTAAAATTAATATTCAGGGCGGCCTAGTGAACCCTGCAGCTACTGTGGTAACCTCGGGAAGTGTAACAATCGGAACAAATACTTATTATGTATTTGGAGATGCAAACCCCCTTAATTATTCTGGTTTTGCGCCAATAGCATCCGATCATACCAAAACTGGTTTTTCATTCAAGAAATTTCTTCAAACTACTCCCGTTATCAGCGGTTGGAGTCAAAGTACTACAGATTTTATGGAAATGCGTTATGCAGAAATTCTTTTGAACTATGCAGAAGCAGTAGTCGAAAGTAATCTAGGTGATGTTTCCAAAGCAACTGCGGCATTGAACGCTACACGCAGAAGAGCAGCCTTTACCACTACAATTCCTTTGACACTTGAAAGTGTAATGAGAGAGAGAACGGTGGAGTTGGCCTTCGAAAACAAAAGGTATTGGGATTTAATCAGAAGAAGAGATTATCACGAAAAATTCAACAATGTTAAACAAAAAGCTTTGGTACCGATGTTAGATCTTAGGGGGAGTGCTCCTTACCAAACTATTTTTGTGAGACAAAATCTTAACATGAATACACAGCTTTTCTTGACTAAATATTATTATAAATCAATTCCAGGTACGGCTAATAATGGATTGATTAACAATCCACAATACTAAATTATTTAAAATTAACCCAATAACGATTGATATATAATGGATAGATTTATAAAAATTTTCATACTTGTCTTTTTTGCAACTTTTGTTAGTTCTTGCGAGCTAGATAATTTAGATGGCCCTACTGCGGGCTTGTATGGAAGAATTATCGACGAAAAAAATGGCGAATTAGTACCGCAAGACATCGTTCAAGGTACCATTATTGAACTTCGTGAATTTGGCTACGCCAACGTTGCTCCTCAGAATCTTGTGGTGAAAAATAATGGGACCTATGAAAACAGCCGCCTTTTTGAAAACACCTATGCTGTGATTCCAGTAATGCCAAACTTTCAATTGTTACCCACACAAGATGTTTTGATAAAAGGAAGAACAAACCTTGATTTTACCGTAAAACCATTTGTTCGAATCTTAGAATCAAAAATAGAGAAAATAGGAACTCAAATAGTTGCGACTTTCAAGTTGGAGCAAACAACGATCGATCCTATCATGAGAATCTCTCTTTTTTCTCATAGAGATCCTAATGTTGGAGCATTTGTTCAAACAGGTAAAACAGATATTACTCTTAATGCTGTTTCAGTACCTAATCAAGTGTATACCGTAGCAATTGAAACGGCCAATAACACGAGTTTTGTAGCTGGTAAAACCTATTATTTTAGGGTGGGTGCCATTACTACAGTTCCATTAACTAGAGCTAATTATGCTCCCACAGTAGTTGCTATTGCCTTATAAATAAACTAAAACGAACCTTCCTTTCTTTAATATTCTATCAAGTTTCTATATAAATTGATAATTAAAGGGAGGTTTTTTTAAAGTATTGATTTTTAGTTGTTGTCGAAAGACAGCTAGGTTGTCTATTTCCTAAATTCAAAAACAGGCCCTATATTTTATAGTTAGGTTCCGTAAATATTTTCTGTTTTTTCATAATCATGACAGTAATAGTTGCTGTTTTTCAATCAAAGAATTCAAGTACATGAAATTTTTTCGGGTTTTATCTTTAACATCGGCAACAGTTTTTTGGATGTTATTTTATGTAGATCCAACAGCTGCTTTTATGCAAAAAAAATCAAACAAGTTAATAGCTTACGATACCATACATAGAAAAACGAGATCCCTTTACAAATCATATGACCAACTAGTAATGGCCGGATACCAGGGTTGGTTTGGGGCAGAAGGAGATAAATCTGGTAGGGGGTGGTATCATTACAGGGGCAATTCTGGTTTCGAACCAGGATGCTCTACCATTGATATGTGGCCTGATATGAGTGAATATAAAAAATGTTACATAACACCTTTCTCTTTTGCTAGTGGTGCTAAGGCATCATTATACAGTCCGTATGATAAATCTACCATTGATCTCCATTTCAAATGGATGAAAAACTATGGTATAGACGGGGTGCATATGCAGCGATTTGTTCGAGAAATAAAATCGACAAACGGACTTGGTAAAAGGCATTTTAATAAAGTGCTCGAGCACGCATTGAAAGCCTCTATAAAATATGGCCGAGCCATAAGTATAATGTATGATTTAAGTGGTTGTTCAAAAAAAGATATTTTTTATATAGAACAAGATTTAGCCGAATTGAAAAAATTGTTCGATTTATTTGATAACGTCAAACAGCCAACTTTTTTGAGGCACAACGGAAAACCTCTGATTTCGATTTGGGGCGTTGGGTTCAATGATAATCGAAAATATAGTATTGCCGACGCAGATTCATTGGTAACAAAATTAAAAGGTACTAACAATTCAGTATCCGTATTGTTAGGAGTTCCATACTATTGGAGAACCTTCGGAAGAGATACAGAAAACAATCCAGCTTTACACGCACTAATCAAAAAATGTGACATCATCATGCCGTGGGCGGTGGGTCGTTATAAAATAGAGAATTATGATTCCTCGATCGTTGCTGCAGATGTAAAGTGGGCAGCAGCTAATGGGGTCGATTATGTTCCGCTTGTGTTCCCCGGGTTTTCCTGGGGAAATTTACAAAAAGACACTTCTTTATACAATTCAATTCCGCGACATAAAGGTGATTTTTTCTGGAAGCAAATTGCTGGAGCAAAAAGGGGAGGAGCAACATCGCTGTATGTGGCAATGTTTGATGAAATTGATGAAGGCACGGCAATTTATAAAGTTATGAATGAAAATAATGTCCCTTTAAATGGTACCCAAGGGAATAAATTTGTTGGTATCGAAAAGGATCTGCAAACCGATTACTATTTGTGGTTAACAGGTCAAGCTGCAAGATGGTTTCATAATGTGGGAAGTTATGGCGCAACCAAGCCAACACGATGAGATGGAAAAAATTTTAAATCAACTTGATAAGTTGTTATGAGAAGGAATTATAAAAATATAGCATTTTATGAAAATTATTTTTAAGAAATACATAGTTGTCGCAACGTTGACTATTTTCTCGTTAGGTACTGCTCAACAGAACAAAAAGAGGGCTGATACGCGGGAACCGATTGATTATGTAAATCCATATATAGGAAACATAAGTCATTTATTGGTGCCTACTTTTCCGACGATACATTTACCTAATAGTCTACTGCGAGTTTATCCTGAGCGAAGAGATTACACTGGTGTTTTATTAAATGGTTTGCCGCTGGTCGTAACAAGTCACCGTGGGAGTTCAGCATTTAATATCAGCCCTTTTCAGGGTGAAGAGAAAAACATTAAGCCCATAATTG
This sequence comes from Flavobacterium sp., assembly GCA_051652385.1. Lineage (GTDB taxonomy): Bacteria > Bacteroidota > Bacteroidia > Flavobacteriales > Flavobacteriaceae > Flavobacterium. The sequence continues at coordinate 11,996 of JBOFUD010000107.1, read as the reverse complement.
AGTACAGCTACGATCTGGAAAAATTAACACCTTTTTCGTATGCTGTCTATTTAGATGAGCAAAAGGTCAAGGTTGATTTTGGGTTATCTCATCAATCGGCTGCTTATAATTTTAAATTTGAAAAAAACGAACCAGTATATTTGGTGCTCAATTCAAAACAAGGGGAAATGAAATGGGATGGCAACGCCATTACCGGTTATCAAACACTCGAAAATGACACGAAAGTTTATTTGTATTTGGTTCCAGAAAAACGTCCTGAACTCATTTCGAATATAAATAACGGAAAATTAGTAGCGTCTAAAATGGCACAGGGAAAAAATGCCAACTTGGTTTTGAAATTTTCTCAAGGCACTACAGATTTAAATGTTAAATATGGTATTTCTTTTATCGATAGCGATCAAGCAAAACGAAATATGGAACGCGAAATCAATTCTAAATCCGTGGTCGATTTACAAAAGGAGGGACGCCAAATTTGGAATGAATCGCTGGGAAAGATCAAGATTTCTGGTGGTGACGATAACGAAAAAACCGTTTTTTATACCTCATTTTACCGGTGCTTCGAAAGATCAGTGTGCATTTCAGAAGAAGGACGATATTATAGTGCTTTCGATAAAAAGATTCATCAGGATAATGGACGTCCTTTTTATACAGACGATTGGATTTGGGATTCTTACAGATCCCATCATCCTTTGAGAGCTTTGATCGAACCCAAAAAAGAGGAGGATATCCTCAATTCTTTTGTTTTGATGGCCGAACAAATGGATCATTTATGGATGCCTACATTTCCAGAAATTACAGGCGATAGTCGCCGTATGAACTCTAATCACGGTGTTGCATCAGTAATAGACGCGTATCGAAAAGGACTTAGAAATTTTGATTTTTCAAAAGCGTATCAAGCGTGCAAAGGGGCTATCGAAGAGAAAACATTGGCGCCTTGGTCTGGTAAACCTGCCGGAGAACTAGATGCATTTTACAAAAAGCAAGGATATTTTCCGGCTTTAGAAGTGGGTGCGGTTGAAACTGTCCCGGAAGTAGATGCTTTTGAAAGTCGCCAGCCCGTAGCCGTTACTTTGGGCACTTCGTATGACCAATGGTGTTTGTCCCAAATAGCCGAAGAATTGGGCAAAAAAGAGGATGCAACTTATTTCAAAAACGCATCTTTTAATTATCGAAATTTATTCAATTCAGATTCAAAATTCTTTCATCCAAAAGATAAAAACGGAAATTTTATTCAGCCTTTTGATTATGTATTCTCGGGCGGAATGGGAGCCCGCAAATATTATGGAGAGAACAATGGCTGGATTTATCGTTGGGACGTACAACACAATATTCCGGATTTGATTAATTTGATGGGAGGAAATGAGGAGTTTGCGAAAAATCTAGACGCCATGTTTACAAAATCATTGGGGAAAAGCAAGTTCGAATTTTATGCTCAGCTGCCGGATCATACTGGCAATGTGGGACAATTTTCTATGGCAAATGAACCTTCACTTCACATTCCGTATTTGTATAATTATGCGGGCCAACCTTGGAAAACACAAAAATACATTCGCAAACTCTTGAGCGAATGGTTTCGAAATGATTTAATGGGTGTGCCAGGAGACGAAGATGGTGGCGGATTGTCTGCTTTCGTAGTTTTCTCGCAACTCGGTTTTTATCCGGTTACCCCAGGAGTTCCGGTATATTCCATAGGAAGTCCGGTATTTGAAACCTCTTCTATCCGATTAGAGAATGGGAAAGCGTTTAAAGTAGTAGCAAAAAATTATGCGACTGAAAATAAATACATACAATCTGCCACTCTAAATGGGGTTGTTTGGAACAATCCTTGGTTTTCTCACGAAGCCATAAAGGATGGTGCCATTTTGGAGCTGACTATGGGTGATAAACCCAATAAATTGTGGGGCACAAATTCTGAATTTTACAGTAAATATGCGCTTAGTTCCATTGCGCCCAAGAAATAATTTTCAGCGCGTTATAAAAATATATTACCCCGGCAAACAATACCTGTAATGCGAAGAGTGGTTATTTTAAAAACCATTCTTTTAAAGTAATTACGAATATGATACATAAAGAAACGGTTCGGTTTGTACTAATGACTTGGTCTGTTTTTTTGTCCCTCAGTTTGCAAGGACAAGAAAAGAAACCCAATATTCTATTAATAATGACCGATCAACAAGCCTGGAATGCTGTTGGTTATGCCGGAAATAAAACAATAAAAACGCCCAATCTGGACAAACTTGCTCGCGAAGGTGCAAACTTTAGTCAAGCGGTTACGCCTTGTGCAGTTTGCGCACCGGCACGTACTTCTATTTTAACGGGTCGGTTAATTGAAACAACCACAGTAAGAGGAAACAATGATATTAACGGCGCAGACTGTTATTTTCCTACTTTTGATGAAATTCTCGCAAAAAGGGGATACAGTACAGAGGTGTATGGCAAATTTCATTCGCCAGAACACATGGCAAAAGTGTATATGAATCCTCCAGTCGAGGGAATGACCGGAACAGATCCTATCGTTAAATGGGAACGAATCTATTCTACTTTTATCAAAGAAAATTTTCCCAAAAGACCATTAAAACGCGGTGAATTATACGAAACTTCATTTTATGGCGGTACAGTACCGTATCGGCTTGATCCAACGGATCGCTATTACAAATATTTGAAATCAGGGATAATTCCAGAGGCTGAACTCGAAAACAAACTCAGTCAGGCTGATGTTCACGGGGTATTGGATTTGCCCGCCGATTATACTATTACAGCGGTACAAGGGAAACAAACCATTGCTGCTTTGGAACGTTTAAAAAACAAACCTTTTATGTTGACGGCTTCATTTCATTGTCCGCATGTGCCCATAACTCCATCGGAACCTTATGCGTCAATGTATAAAGCGACTACTATCCCGACTCCAGCGTCTATCAGTGATAAAAGAGAAAATTCTCCCTACAATCCCGGGAAAATTGATTCTCCTTACAACGAAAAAGACAAAGTGCAGTTTATGACCGCTAACTATTACGCTTTTGTAACGGAGATTGATGATTGGGTGGGGAAAATCCTAAATACACTCGATGAATTCAAATTATCGGAAAACACCTTGGTGATATTTGTTTCTGACCACGGCGAGATGTTGGGGGCTCACGGAATGCGGGGTAAATTTAATTTCTATGAAGAGTCGGTTCGAGTGCCTTTTTTGTTTCGTTTTACGGGTAAAATAAAAGCTGGTCAAACCATTACAAATCCCGTTTCGACGCTGAACATCTACCCAACTATTCTTGATTATGCGGGATTAAAATCCGTTCCTTCAGACGGTTATTCTTTAAAAGGAGTAATGGAAGGCACTGCAGCTCCAAAATACAATTTTGCGGTTTCTGAATGGGATTCGAAAAACGGAAATGTCCCATCGATAATGATACGAACCGAGCAATGGAAACTGATGACAACGCACAGAAGTGCTGGCAAAAATGTAGAAGTGCTCTATGATTTGAAAAATGACCCGTCGGAGATGAACAATCTCTTTGGAACAAATGCAAAACGATTTGAATACAAAAAAATCGCCGAAGAGCTGCGCACAAAATTGGTAACGTACCTCAAAGATGTGAATTCCCCAATTGTCAAGGGCATTGAAGAAAGAGTTTTAATTCGTGAATAATTTGGTCGACCAAGGATTAAGTACCACTCCATCAATTTTTTAAAATACAAAAATGAATACCACGATCAAATTCCAATTTGTTTCCACTGCTTTTCTGATAGCGCTAGCATTTATTTCCTGTAAATCAGGATATCAAAGCAGCGATGCCGTACAATATATCGATCCTCAAATTGGCGGTGTTGCGCCACTGTTAAAACCCACCAAAACTCGAATGAATATTCCGAATGGAATGGTTCGAATGAATCCGGAACGCAAAGATTACCGAGACGATCAAATTCGTTCCTTTCCATTAACAGCCTACAATCATCGAGGCGATGGGATTTTTAATTTTTTACCCGTTTCAGGTGTTTTGCCCGAGAACAAAGAACCTATTTCGTCGTGGGATCAGGAATTAGAAAAAGCATCACCCTTTTACTACTCCACTTGGCTCGAAGATTTCGATATTACTTTAGAGTACAGCCCGGGCGAAAAAACAGGTTTTTATCGTTTTAATTATAAAAATCCAAGCAACAAAAAATTATTTCTTCGCGATTTGATCGGTAAAGATTGGCAATTCAATGCTGACGGAGATTTAGTGGGCGAAGTTGTTTTTAAAGAAATGAAAGCTTTTGCCTATGTAAAAATTGATGTTCCGGGAAAATTAAGCCAAGTCAAAATAAGTAAAGAAATACTGCATTCCTGGATCAGTTGGCCGGATTCTGCACCCAATCAAATTAATTTGAAATATGGTATTTCGTACATAAGTCTCGGGCAAGCCAAACGCAACCTGACTAATGAAATTCCGGACTGGAATTTTGATAAAGTGAAACAAAATGCCCGTCAAAAATGGGCTGATCTGACAAATTTAATTGTGGTCGAAGGCGGAACAGAAGCACATAAACGCTCATTTTATACCGCGTTGTATCGCAGTTACGAAAGAATGGTCAACATTAGCGAGGAGCAACAGTATTACAGCAGTTACGACAAAAAAATTCATAAAGATCCAACCAATTTTTATGTGGATGATGCGATTTGGGATACTTTTTTAGCGGTGCATCCTTTGCGCGCCATTTTTAATCCCAAAATGGAATCGGATATGGTATCTTCTTATGTTAAAATGTATGAACAATGGGGATGGATGCCTCAATTTCCGCAAGTGCACGGAGAAACGGTTCAAATGAACGGTTTTCATTCGACCATTATGGTGTTAGATGCGTACCGAAAAGGGTTAAAAAATATTGATTATTCGAAGGCGTATGAGGGAATGAAAAAGAATGCCTTACATCAAACAATGGTGCCCTGGCGCTCTGATGTTGCCTGCGAACTAGATGTTTTTTATGCAGCGAAAGGATATTTCCCTGCCTTGCATCCCGGAGAAGTAGAAACTGTAGCCCAGGTACATCCTTTTGAAAAAAGACAATCGGTGGCAGTAACTTTGGCGCATAGTTATGATGATTGGGCATTGGCACAAATGGCATTGGAACTGGGTAAAAAGGACGATTACAAGTTCTTCTTGCAAAGATCAAATAATTACAAAAATTTGTATTGGAAAGAAAAAGGATTCTTTATGCCCAAAGACAAAGACGGAAAATGGATTGACATTGACCCAAAATTTGACGGTGGAATGGGAGCGCGTGATTATTACGACGAGAACAATGGCTGGACGTATCTTTGGAATGTACAGCATGATGTTTTGGGACTTCAAAATTTAATGGGAGGAAGAACCGTTTTCGAAGACAGACTCGATCAACTTTTTAGAGAAGATTTAGGGAGAAACACGTACGAATTGTACGCTCGTTTTCCTGACTTTACCGGTATTGTAGGACAATTTTCTATGGGCAACCAACCCAGCTTTCATATTCCGTATTTGTATAATTTTACGGGATCGCCTTGGAAAACACAGAAAAAAATCAGGATGCTGTTGAATACTTGGTTCAAAGATAATATTTTCGGAATGCCCGGTGATGAAGACGGTGGTGCTACGTCGGCATTTGTGGTTTTTTCCTCGATGGGTTTTTATCCCGTAACTCCTGGACTTCCTATGTACACGATTGGCAGTCCTTTGTTTTCTAAAACGACACTGAATCTTCCTGACGGCAAGAAATTTATTATTTCAGCGCCCAATTGCTCGGAAACCAATAAATACATTCAAAGCGCAACACTCAATGGGAAAACACTAGAAGGCCCGTGGTTTACGCACAAGGATTTAATTAATGGTGGTTTGTTAGAATTAAAAATGGGTGCTTATCCAAATAAAACATGGGGTAGTGATCCAAAAAACACACCCGAAATTTTTAAATTATGTAAAGTTGTAAATGAATTATGAAAGACTATTTGTTCGTAAAAAGGAGTAATGACATAAAAAGTAATAATTTCTGCTCCACGTTTTTTAGTAAACGCCTAATAATAAACAGGATATAATGAAAAGAAAGCATCGTTTAAATAGGTGTGAATAAGCGACTTTTTTATTTCAATTAAATTATTTTTCGTCTTGTTTTTTATAGATTTACAGATAATAAAAGTAAGTAAATAATAAAAAGCTATTGCCAATCCAGAGGTACTTATTGGGAGAGTTTTTTATAAAAAATCTTCTTTTTTAGCCAAAAAAAAGACATAGAATGTTTCGCAAAATCATTATCCCAATTGTAATTTTAATTACTTTTTTTTTACTTGTTCGTTTTTTTATTTCGTCTCAAGCAGGAGCTTTATATTCCGATTATACGGAGGTAAAGTCAGTTCAAAATTCCTATTTGGGTGATCAATCATGTAAAGAATGTCATAAACAAGAGTATAAGGAATGGCGACAATCTGATCATTTCATGTCTATGAATGTTGCAAATGGTTCGTCGGTGAAAGGCAATTTTAACAACGTAACCTTTAAGGGTGACGGGGTGACCAGTCGATTTTTTAAAAAAGGAAATGTATTTTATATCAATACTGAAGGTGAAGATGGTAAATATCATGATTTTGAGGTTAAATATACTTTTGGCGGTAGGCCTTTGCAACAATATTTAATCCAATTTTCAGGGGGTAGATTACAGGTTCCTAGATTGAGTTGGGATACAAATAAAAAAAGATGGTTTAATCAGTACGCAGGACAAAAAATACCTTCTCATGATTGGTTGCATTGGACAAAGAATGCTCAAAATTGGAATACCATGTGTGCTGTTTGTCATTCTACCAATTTGCAAAAAAAATATGATGTACATGCGGACACCTATAAAAGTACCTACAGTGTTATGAATGTAAGTTGTGAGAGTTGTCATGGTCCGGGTGGGCAACATGTCGATTTAGCAAAAACCGGTGATTTACAAAAAGGAGAAAAAAGGAAAGCAGGTTTTAGTAAAATTTTTGTTGGCAATTATGCAACAGAGCAAATTAATAAATGCGCTCCGTGTCATGCCTTGATTACTGAAATTAGTCCTAATCATATCGATAGTAAAGAGATTATGGATAATTATATTGCCCAGATTCCTGAAACTCAAAATTTTTATGCAGATGGTCAAGTTAAAAACGAAGATTATAACTACACCTCTTTTTCGCAAAGTAAAATGTATTCTGCAGGTGTAAAATGTAGTGATTGCCATAATCCACATACCACAAAACTAAAACGAGTAGGAAACCTCACTTGTACATCATGCCATGTTCAACGTAAATATGATACCCCTCTGCATACTTTTCATAAAAGTGGATCAGAAGGTTCAAAATGTGTTAGTTGTCATATGCCAGGAAAAGTTTATATGGGGAATGATTTAAGACACGATCACGTATTTCGGGTGCCAAGACCTGATTTGTCAGCTAAATATGAGGTGCCCAACGCATGTAGTAGTTGTCATAGGAACAAATCCAACGCTTTCCTTGCCCAATCAATTGTCAAATGGTACGGACCCAAGCGAGTATATCATTTTTCAGACGACTTAATTCCTGGGAGTAAATTAGATGATAAAAGTGAGATGCATCTACTGCGTTTAGTAAATATTAAAGAAGTTCCCTCTATAATAAAAGCTACTGCAGCTTTTTATCTTGGTAGTATTACTTCGCAAAATAGTTTAAAAGCGTTGCTATTATGCCTTAAAAGCAAAGATGCACAAGTACGGTATAGAGGGCTGAGAAGCTTGGCTAATTTTTCAGTGTCTAGCTGGGTTTTGGAGGTAGGCCCCCTACTAAAAGATAAAGTTCGAGCGGTACGAATTGCAGCAGCAGATTTATATATTACAATTCCAATAGAACAAGTTCCAAGTCTGTACACAAGCGATTTGATTTCTGCGCAAAAGGAACTAAAAAGTTATCTGATGTATCAAGCTGATTTTTCTGCAGGAAATGTACTTATCGCAGATTATTTTTTTAAGCTACAAGATTATAATATTGCCGAACAATTTTATTTGAAAGGATTAAAAAAGGATGCTAATATGAATTATGCTCTTTTTAATTTGTCGACTGTATATAATATTGTAGGGAAAAATGACTTGGCGCTAAAAACATTAGAAAAAGCAATTAAAAATGACCCTAAAAACGATCGTATTTATTATAATATGGCGCTGATTTACAGTGAGCTGGGTTATAAGGAGTTCGCCGAAAAAAACTTTGCGAAATCAATTGCATTAAAAACCACGAATCCAAGAGTCTATTATAATTATGGTCTACTATTGAATGAAAATAAAAATTATTTAGGTGCAATTGATGTTTTACAAAAGGGATTGAAATTAGCTCCTTCTGATACTGATCTGCTTTATGCCTTGATTTTTGTCAATACTCAAGCCAATAAAAAATATAAAGCGATATCTTACGTAATCAAACTAAAAAAGCTCGCCCCCAACCATTCTGATTATCAGGAATTGTTTAGGAGTTATGGGCTTTAGATATTTTTTTTATAAATAAGATGGCGGTTAAGAGTTGTTGATTTTTTTGAAAGTGTATCAGAAATTAGTCAAAAGCTTGGGTGCAGAAAAAAAACACAGCATTCTAATTTTGTCCTTTGTATGTTAGATCGTCATGTTTTTTTTTTACAATTACTGTGATCTAAAACTGCCAGAAGCGTCCTTTTTAAGGTCTGTTTTTAATTTCATTGCAATTTTCTTTAACAATTATTTCTAATGGAATATGGTGTAAATCATCTATACATTCTTTCAGCACAATTTTTTTATACAAATAATTAATTCCTAAATATCCTTGTTGTTCGGGTTGTTGATGAATTAAAAAGTCGATAACCCCATCATTGAGATATTTGATGTTACGCTTTAATAATTCATACCCAACAACCCGAATGTCCTTAAGATTGTTTTTCTTCATAAATTCAGCAATGACATATACTCGCGAATTGGGGACAAAAACACAATCTACATTTTCAAACATATCAACAAAGAGATCATTGACTACATCGTACTTGATGTTAACTTCTTTAAAATTGAACTTGGGTAAAGCGTTATTGTTCTTGAAAAAGTCATAAAATCCTTTGATTCGCTTTAAAAACACATTGGTTCTCGTGGTATTCTCAATATTACGATGAATATTTAAAATTAAAACATTAGCTTCTTTTTTTAGTCCTATACTAACTAGTTTTCCGCCTAAATATCCACTTTGGTATGAATCTTGTCCGATGTAGGCAACACCTTCTATTTCAGGTATATTAGAATCAATCATTACAATTGGTGTTTCACTCTTTTTATATTTTGTTAAGAAAGAGACCGATTCTTCGTAAAAAATTGGAGCAAACAAGAGACCATCAAAATCAGTTTTTAATACTTTGACAGCCATTTTTTTGAATGAAGTGATGTTGTAATCGAAATAAAAATAATCAATTGTAACTCCAAAAACAGCCAATTCTTCAGCAGCTTTTTTTACACCAAAAATGGAAGCTTGCCAATATTCTATAGTGCTATGGTGCGGGAGAAAAACAGCAAATTTGAATTTTTTATTAAAAGCTAGATTGCTAGCAAAGACATTTTTTTTATAACCATATTGCTTTATGATATCATTTACTTTTATGATATTTTCTTGAGTAACTTGACCACGATTATGAATGATTCTGTCTACGGTGCCCACAGATACATTTGCAATTTCAGCTATTTTTTTTATTGTGATAATGATCTTTTAAGTTTAAATTATTAATATCCAAAAATATAGTTTTTTACGTTAAACAAATATTAAAAAAAAAATATTTTCAAATTGCTAAAGGATATGGTTTTTTCCTATATTTGTTTTTTTCGTGTGCGAACACGTATTTTTTTTTTGTAGTAGTTCAAAAATCATAATACTTTTTGGGGATTGTGAATAATAAATTTACTAAAAAAGATTATCTAAATTATTTTATTCCAAGACTGATGAGTCGGTCTTAGCAGTAGCTTTGAACATTATGGCGAGCTTTATTTTATGTTTTTGTGCTTGTTTTTAGTTTGTAATATTTGTGATTCACTGTATAGGAAATGATTTCGGATTCTCTGTGTCATCTAATATCTGGTCAGATTTTTTTTTGAATTGGAGCGTTGAAGATCTTTTAATAAAATAGTTTTTGATTTTTAAATGATTTCAAGAAGTAGATTTTGTTGAAAAATTGTGCGGGCGCACGAAATTTTTTTAATATTATTTGAGTAACATAAAAATAGATTAACAATGGGAAAAAGAGTAGTAACCTTTGGTGAGATAATGTTGAGATTAGCCCCACAAGGATTTTTAAGATTTTCGCAAGCAGACAATTTTGATGTTGTGTATGGAGGAGGAGAATCCAACGTAGCAGTTTCATTGGCTAATTATGGAATACCAGTTGATTTTGTAACGCGTTTGCCAAAAAATGATATTGGAGAATGTGCTATGATGGAAATGCGCAAAAGAGGCGTTGGTGTTGATAATATAGTATATGGTGGCGATCGTTTGGGGATTTATTTTCTTGAAACTGGTGCCGTGAGCCGAGGAAGTAAAGTGGTTTATGATAGATCACATTCTTCGATGTCTGACATTCAACCCGGAATGATCAATTGGGAAAAAGTTTTTGAAGGTGTAGAATGGTTTCACTGGACTGGTATTACACCGGCTATTTCTCAATCTTCTGCCGATGCTTGTTTAGAGGCGGTTAAAGTAGCCAGCAAACTTGGTGTTACGATTTCGACAGACTTAAATTATCGTGCTAAATTGTGGAAATACGATGGAGATCGTGAAGCCATTATGACCGAATTAACTTCGTACTGTGATGTGATTTTAGGAAACGAAGAAGATGCTGAAATGCACTTTGGCATTAAACCAGAAGGTGCCGCAGTTCAAACTCACGGACACGATGTAAAAGCAGAGGCATTCTTATCTGTTTGCCAACAAATGATGGAAAAATTCCCAAGAGCCAAAAAAGTAATTACTACTTTAAGAGGTTCGATTTCTGCTTCGCACAACACCTGGGCAGGCGTTTTATACGACGGAAAACAAATGTTACATACGCGTCAATATCAAATTACGGATATCGTTGATAGAGTTGGTGGTGGAGATTCCTTTATGGGAGGTTTAATCTACGGTTTATTGACCTATCCAGAGGACGATCAAAACGCTTTAGACTTTGCTGTGGCAGCTTCTTGCTTGAAACACACCATTAAAGGTGATGCTAATTTAGTAACTGTTGATGAAGTTTCTAAACTAATGGGAGGTGATGCCTCTGGTAGAGTGGCACGATAAATAAAGAAATTATGATCATAGATACAGTAGCCAACGCTCCAAAATACATCAGTTTACATCCGTTATTTACAAAAGCATTTGATTTTATCAAGCAAAATGATCTTGCCAATCTTCCCGATGGTGTTATAGAAATTACTGAAGGTCTCAAACTAATCGTCAATACGGCTAACGGAAAAACAGCCGAAGCCAGTCTCGCAAAATTCGAATGCCACGATAAAAATATCGACATTCAAGTTTGTGTAAGCGGTTTCGAAACGATGTACTGGAAACCAAGAGAAAAATGTTTCACGCCAAACGGAGAGTACAATTCCGAAAAAGACGTTCGTTTTTTTAGCGATGCTCCAGATACGTCTTTTCAATTGACAGACAATCAGTTCGTGATATTTTATCCCGATGATGTTCACGCCCCAATGATTGGCGAAGGTGAAATCAAAAAATTAGTTTTTAAAGTGAAAATCTAAATAATGATTTGGGCGTGCCCCTCCCGAAAAGGTCGGGTCGGGCTGTGCGTTCCCGCTTTTTTTTTAATTGCCACGGGTATAGACCCCTGGCAACTAAAAAAAAGAGCTCCACTGCCATCCCTCACGCGAGCGCAGTACATAAAGACCAGATTTGACAACTTTTAGAAAGTTGTCAAATCTATTCAACAAAAAATCAAAATAAAATAAACCAAAACTCCACCAAGCTGGTTTCGGCTCCCCCTCCTTCGGAGGGGGCT
>JBOFUD010000106.1:0-1814 GCA_051652385.1 Flavobacterium sp. | reverse complement strand
CTTCAAGAGCCACTTTTTACCTTCCACAATACGCGTGACCATCATGGCCGATATTAAATCGCCATTGGCATTGAGCAAAGTCGCTATCGGATCCACAAGCGTCCCGATAATCATGGCCGCAGGCAAGGCTTGCTCCATGGGAAAACCATAAATAGTGATGGCGAGAATTTCGCCAATATAGCCACCGTTTGGAATTCCGCCCTCCACCACCGAAACAACAATCGTGATGCCAATGGCAGTAAGAATCGTCAATGGATCGGTAAAATCTTTCCCAAAAATTGCAAACATAATAGCAATCTTAACGATCGACGACATACTCGAACCGTCTTTATGCAGCGGTGCTCCCAACGGAATTACCAAATTTCGAATATATGCGGGGATTTTCATTTGCTCGGCACCTTCGAGATTGGCGGGAATCGTGGCAATACTACTGCAAGTACCCACCGCTGTAAATGCGGGGGTAATATTATTTTTCCAAAACGTGAGTACTCCTAATTTTCCACCGGAAAAAAAGGCATAAATACTAAAAAATATCACAAAATATAACGCACAAACTCCATAATATAGGGCTAATGGCTTGCCATAAGCACCAAAAAGTTGCGGGCCAAAAATTCCAACCTGATAGGCAAAATAAGCCCCCAACCCAATGGGCGCAGCTTTCATAATGATGTGCAGCAGTTGTTTCATCACCTCATTGGCCGATTGTAAAAAACGCGCAAAATCTTTTCCTTTTTCACCTGCATTTAAGGTTGCAAAGCCAATTAAAAAAGAAAAAAGGATTAGCGCCAACATGTTTTTTCGAGACAAAATTTCGTAAAAATCATTCACCGTAAGCAATTGGGTCAAAGGTGAACCAGCACTTACTTCATGAACTGTACTGATCGGACTTTGAGATAAAAAAACAGTAGTATCTATAGGAAAAAGTAAGATGGCCACCACCATGATCCCAGCCGAAATGACAACCGTTATTAAAAAAACCAACAACATAATTCCGAAAAGCTTTCCGAGCTTTTCCGTCTTTTCTAAATTGGCAACGGAATCGGCAATGGTAAAAAGCACCAAAGGAATAATCGCCGTGAATAAAAGATTTAAAAAAATATCGCCCAAAGGCTTGATTACCTCTACCTCTTTGCCCAATACTAATCCGGCGATACTTCCTGCAACGATTCCGCCCAAAAGCAATAAAATACTGCTGTAATTTTTCAAAAAAGAATTGGTTTTCATTCCTTATAGTTTGGTTATAGTTTTGAAGTAAATATATAAATCTTAGCGTATTGGTTTCAAATAAATAGAAATAATTTCGCTCAAAAATAAAAGCCAAGCCTTCCTAACTATTTCCCTTTAGACATCAAAGAAACTTCCAAAGCTTGGTTTTTCTGTTTACTTTTGCAGCAAATCAAAAACCATGTCAATAGAAGTTTCAAATTTATCCAAAAGTTACGGTGCTCAAAAGGCATTAGATGCTATTTCATTTTCAGTACAAAAAGGAGAAATCGTTGGCTTTCTAGGCCCTAATGGCGCTGGAAAATCTACTTTGATGAAAATATTGACGACGTATCTTTCAGCTGATGAAGGCGAAGCGATCGTCAATGGTAAAAATGTTAGCACCAATACCAAGGAAGTACAGCAAATAATAGGGTATTTACCAGAACACAATCCGCTGTATTTGGATTTGTATGTTAGAGAATACTTGGCTTTTAATGCCGATGTGTACAAAGTAGCGAAATCTCGCATTCAAGAAGTGATCGAATTGACCGGATTAACCTCCGAAAGTCATAAAAAAATAGGCCAACTTTCTAAAGGATACCGTCAGC
>JBOFUD010000105.1:0-7850 GCA_051652385.1 Flavobacterium sp. | reverse complement strand
AACATCACTATAAAAGACACCAAAGGCGGCTGCAACGATCGCATCTTGAGTGCCAATGTGTTAAAATACCCTAAGTTCTTTACTCCAAACAACGATGGTTTTAACGACACTTGGAACATCAAGGACTTAGCTTTTCAGCCCGAAGCTGTTGTTTCAATTTTCGATCGTTACGGGAAATTCTTAAAAGAGATTAAACCTTCTGGCCAAGGTTGGGACGGGAATTATAATGGCCGCCCGCTCCCCTCAACCGATTATTGGTTCAAAGTTATTTACTTTTCGAACAATAAAGAACAAGTATTTAAGGCGCATTTTAGCATGAAACGTTGATTGGTTATTGAATTTTATTTACAAAAAAAGCACTTTTTTAAACCAATGAAGCAAGCGATAGAATTTAGAAAAACAACTTCGTACCTTTGCATTTTAAAACAACACGTAAATATGATTGAAGATAAAAATCCCCAACGAACCGGCATAGATCAATTAGGTGAATTTGGATTAATTGAACATTTGACCAAAAATTTTGAAATCACCCAAAAATCTACCCTTAAAGGAATTGGAGACGATGCTGCAGTTTTGGATTTCGGAACAAGAAAAGCGATAGTTTCTACCGATTTATTGATCGAAGGCGTCCATTTTGATTTGTCATACATGCCGCTAAAACATTTAGGATACAAAGCCGTTGTGGTTAATTTATCTGATATCTGCGCCATGAATGCAAAACCCACTCAAATCACAGTATCAGTGGCGGTTTCTAATCGTTTCCCCCTGGAGGCCCTGGAAGAACTGTACGAAGGAATTTCTCGTGCAGCGAGCGAATACAAAGTTGATGTGGTTGGCGGCGACACTACGTCATCTCAAAAAGGGATGATCCTAAGCATTACGGCCATCGGAGAAGCAGATGAGGATGAAATTGTTTACAGAAATGGCGCTACAGCAACAGACTTATTAGTGGTAACCGGCGATATTGGCGCTGCTTATATGGGCCTACAAGTCTTAGAGAGAGAAAAGCAAGTATTTCAGGTCAATCCCAACTCGCAACCTGATTTAGACGCCTACACCTACTTAATCGAAAGACAACTTAAACCTGAAGCCAGAACAGATATTCGTACCTTATTGCATGCATTAGAGATAAAACCAACGGCAATGATTGATGTTTCGGATGGCATTTCATCAGAAATCATGCACTTGTGTAAACAATCCAATGTAGGTTGTAATTTGTACGAAGATAAATTACCGCTAGACCCCCAATTCATATCGGTTTGTGAAGAATTCAACATCGACAGCACCACAATTGCGATTAATGGCGGAGAGGATTATGAGTTATTATTCACCTTACCGATTACAGATTTTGACAAAATAAAAGGAAACCCAAATTTCACGATTATTGGGCATATGACTGAAGCCAACGAGGGAATGCACTTAATTACTCGCGCCAATACAAAAATTCAATTGAAGGCGAGAGGATGGAACGCTTTTAAAGAATAAAAACCCTCTTATTACTTAATAAAAAAGAGTCGCTTTCTGGAGAAAGCGACTCTTTTTTTGGATAAAACAAAACGAACACACTGTTAAATACCTTGTGATTACTTAACTTTTATCCTAAAAAACAAAAATATCAAAACTATGTTGTGAATAAAAATAAAAAAGGTGGAATTGCTTCCACCTTTTTTGCCCCAAATCTACCATAAACTTAACCTACTAATATTATGGTGACATAAATTTACTTCAACCTTGGTCTTCTGCCAATATTTTCCGATAAAAAGCAAAAAAATCCGATGAAATACACTTTTTAGTTGATTTAGTATGCTCTAGCGTCTTTCCCCTCGTAAAAATTCATGAAGGCGCGATTCACTACTCGATTTCCTCCTGGAGTAGGATAATCTCCGGTAAAATACCAATCCCCTAAATTTTTCGGACATGCTACATGTAAATTTTCTACGGTTTGAAAAATTATCTTAACCTCAGCCTTAATTTCAGATGAGCTCAACATCTCCGCAATTTTATCTGAAACTTCCTGAGGTGTAAACGGCTCATATATCGCAGTTACGTAATTTATCACTTCTACATCTTTAAAATTCTCCTGAGCTTTACATTTTACATACACCTCATCGACAATATGATATAAATTTCTATCGCGGAGTAATTCGAGCGCCGCTTTAAAAGCGATCAATCCCTCCAGCTTTGCCATATCGATTCCATAACAATCCGGATATCGAATTTGTGGTGCAGATGAAACTACCACAATACGTTTTGGATGAAGTCGATCCATCATTTTGATAATACTTTTTTTAAGGGTGGTACCCCTAACAATACTATCATCAATGATTACCAAATTATCAGTGGGCTGCACAACGCCATAAGTCACATCATACACGTGGGCCACAAGATCATCTCTACTGCTGTCTTCGGTAATAAAGGTTCTTAATTTCGCGTCTTTAATCGCTACTTTTTCCGTGCGGATTTTTACCGACAAAACCTCCTGTAAGGTTTCGGCTGTCAATGTATTTCTATTGGCAATAATGTAATTACTTTTACGCTGATTCAAAAAATCTTGAGCCGCCTCTACCATCCCAATAAAAGAAGTTTCGGCAGTATTAGGAATGTATGAAAAAACGGTGTTATCCGTATCATTATCAATGGTATCTAAAACTGCCGGCAAGACAAGTTTGCCCAACATTTTGCGTTCTTGGTAAATTTCGGCATCGCTACCTCTAGAAAAATAAATACGCTCAAAAGAACAGGCTTTTTTAGTTATGGCTGGCAAAATTTCTTGCATTGATACTTGCCCATTTTTCTTGATAATTAGCGCTGCACCGGGATCAATTTCATGAACTTCCTCAAAAGGAACGTTAAACACTGTTTGAATAACAGGACGCTCAGACGCAACTACTACAATTTCATCATCTTGATAATAATAGGCAGGACGAATACCGGCAGGATCTCTAAAAACAAAAGCGTCCCCATGTCCTAAAAGACCAGCCATAGCGTACCCACCATCAAGATTTTTTGCCGCACGACTTAATATTCTAGCTACATCTAATCGCTCTGCTATGACTGGCGAAGCTTCTCTTTTTGTGAGACCTTCATTCTTACAATCTTGATATAAATCGGTCACTGCATCATCTAGAAAGTGACCAATTTTCTCCATAACCGTCACCGTATCGGCCATTTCTTTTGGGTGTTGTCCCAATTCGACTAAATTTTCAAAAAGCTCTTTAACGTTGGTCATATTAAAATTTCCAGCCAAAATCAGGTTGCGGTGCATCCAATTATTCTGACGCAAAAATGGATGTACGCTTTCAATACTATTTTTTCCAAAGGTACCATAGCGAACATGCCCCAAAAACAATTCTCCAATGTAAGGAATATTAGCCTTTTGTAAGGCAACATCATCGGCAAAATCGGGATTAGCGCTTAGCTCTTCGTTAATTCTAGCATTGATCTGAGCAAAAACATCTTGAATAGGCTGCGCATGATTGGATCGAACGCGACTAATATAGCGTTGCCCAGGCTCCATATCCAGCTTAATACTTGCAAAACCCGCACCATCTTGACCGCGATTGTGCTGTTTTTCCATAAGCAAATACATTTTTTGAACACCATAAAAAGCGGTTCCATATTTTTCCTTGTAGAATTCAAGTGGTTTCAAAAGTCGTACTAATGCTATTCCACATTCGTGTTGTAAAGCGTCACTCATGGTTTGTTATTGTTGTGTTGTAATTAATGCATTTTATTAAAAAAAGCCCAGTTCCCTGAGCTTTGGTATTATAGTTCGATATCAAATTGGGTCAATGCTTTAAACTGTTTTAAACGCAAGTTTACTTCACTTTCGTTTAGAGCCACCATGCGTTCGGTGCCAAATTTTTCAACACAAAAAGAAGCTAAGTTGGAACCATGAATAATTCCATTTTTCATGTTTTCAAAAGAAACATTTTCACTCTGAGCAATGTATCCTGAAAAACCACCTGCAAAAGTATCTCCTGCCCCAGTTGGATCAAATACTTCTTCTAAAGGCAAGGCAGGCGCAAAAAACACCTCTTTGCCATGAAACAATAAAGCGCCATGTTCTCCTTTTTTAATCACCACATATTTGGGTCCCATGGTATGAATTTTTGCGGCTGCTTTGACTAAAGAATATTCGCCAGAAAGCTGACGCGCTTCTTCATCATTTATAGTAATTACATCAACACGTTTTATTACCTCTAGCAATTCTGGTAAGGCACAATCCATCCAAAAATTCATGGTATCCAAAACCACTAATTTGGGAGTAACTTCCATTTGATCCAAAACACTACTTTGCACTAATGGATGCAAATTTCCTAACATAACAACATCGGCATCTTTAAAATTTTGAGGCACTTTTGGTTGAAAATCAGCCAAAACATTCAATTCTGTCACCAACGTATCTCTTGAATTCAAGTCGTTATGATACAAACCGCTCCAGAAAAAAGTCTTACCCCCTTTTACAATTTCAACGCCCGAAATATCAATATTTCTAGAAGTCAATAAATCTAAATGTTCTTGAGGAAAATCGTCACCTACTACAGAAACAATTGCCGATTGTACGTTAAAAAAAGAAGCGGAAAGACCGATGTAGGTAGCTGCACCTCCTAAAATCTTGTCAGTCTTCCCAAAAGGGGTTTCAATTGCGTCGAAAGCTACCGTTCCAACAATCAATAATTTATTCATTTGCCTTGTTTGAAATTAAGGCGCAAAGATAGTTTTTAAAGTGTAAAATAGCAACGATTGAACAGCCAAAGAATCAAAACCAAAAACCACTAATAATCATAATATTACAGGATTTTTTTATCCTCATTTTCATAAAAGAAATCCACCGAAAGTACTTTTTGCATAGAGGCCATAACCGCTAAGGCATCACAACGCTCATTCTGAGGGTGATTATTGTGCCCTTTGATCCATCTGAAATCGACTTGATGTTTGCGATACACCACCAATAAGCGCTTCCAAAGATCCGCGTTTTTTCGGTCAACAAATCGTTTTTTTTCCCATCCAAAGACCCATTTTTTCTCAACAGAATCCACCACATATTTAGAGTCAGAAATAACCAAAACAGAAGTGTTATCATTTTTTAACTTTTCAAGACCTACAATGACAGCTAATAATTCCATGCGATTATTGGTCGTTAAACGAAAACCCTCGAAAAACTCTTTTTTATAGGGCTTTCCAACCCATTCCATCACTACGCCATAACCACCGTTTCCGGGATTACCTTTGGCTGCTCCATCAGTATATATATGCACATCGTGTTTCAAAGGATCCGTTTTAAAGTTTGGCTAGAAGCAATTTTTCAATTTCTATTGGAAAATGTTTTTGTTCTAAATCATGAATTTTAACTGCAACATCATCCGCCGTGTCCTTTGGTGACACAACAACCCTTTGCTGAAAAATAATTGCCCCTTCGTCATAATTTTCGTTTACAAAATGTATGGTAATACCTGTTTCCGCTTCTTTATTTTCGACAACAGCTTGATGAACATGCATCCCATACATTCCTTTCCCACCAAATTTAGGCAGCAAGGCAGGATGAATATTGAGCAGCTTATTAGGAAAGGCATTTATCAAATTTTGAGGGATTTTCAATAAAAAACCTGCTAACACGATTAAATCGGGCTGCAAGGAATTCAACTTTTGTAATACAAAACCTTCATTTAATTCTTCCTTTGAAAAAACAAACGTAGGAACATTCAACATTTGTGCCCTGTCTATAACTTTTGCTAAAGCATTATTTGTAAAAACCGATTCGACAGCAGCAGAACCTGAATTTTGAAAATATTTGATAATATTTTCAGCATTTGTCCCCGATCCTGATGCGAAAATCACTACTTTTTTCATTTTTTCAATCTTTTATATTTTGCAAAAAAAAGGATAAAAAACCACAAAAAAGAACATTCTTTAGTCTTTGTTAAATAAATTTCCACAATTAGATCACACATTTATTAACTAAATAGTTGTTTTAAAATAAAGTTTTTTATTTTTGCCAACAAATTAAATTCTAAAATTAAAAATTATGTCGGACATTGCATCAAGAGTAAAAGCGATTATCGTAGACAAATTAGGTGTTGACGAAAACGAAGTTGTAACAGAAGCTAGCTTCACAAATGATTTAGGAGCTGACTCATTAGACACTGTTGAGCTTATTATGGAATTCGAAAAAGAATTTGATATTCAAATTCCAGATGATCAAGCAGAAAATATTGCTACTGTTGGTCAAGCTATCTCTTACATCGAGGAAGCAAAAAAATAATAACTCTCACCCGTTTGCTTTGTAAGTAAACGGGTGTTATTATTTTAATTTTTTAAATACATTATTGGACTGAGAATTTATTCACAGTGTATATACTAACATATGTAATACCCATGTCTCTTTTGTATACTATACAATCAAGGAAACGTGGGTTTTATTTGTTTAAAGCTAACAAAATAAATACGTTATGAAATTAAGACGAGTTGTAGTTACAGGATTAGGAGCACTAACTCCTATTGGAAACAACATCCAAGAATACTGGAATGGTCTTTTGAATGGAAAAAGCGGCGCAGCACCCATCACTTACTACGATACGGAAAAACATAAAACCAAATTTGCATGCGAAGTGAAAAACTTCAACATTGAAGACTACATGGATCGTAAAGAATCCAGAAGGTTGGATAAATTTGCACAGTACGCCATTGCTGCTAGCGACGAAGCTATTAAAGATGCAGGATTAACGGATACCAACCTTGACAAACAAAGAGTTGGCGTTATTTGGGGCGCTGGTATCGGAGGACTTCAAACGTTTCAAGATGAGGTAATGTATTATGCCCAAGGGGACGGAACACCAAAATTTAATCCTTTTTTTATCCCTAAAATGATTGCCGATATTGCGCCAGCACACATTTCGATGCGAAATGGCTACATGGGACCAAACTACACCACTGTTTCCGCTTGCGCATCATCAGCAAATGCCTTAATCGACGCCTTTAACTATATCCGATTAGGAATGTGCGATGTGATCATATCAGGCGGATCAGAAGCCGCCATAACCATTGCAGGAATGGGCGGATTTAATTCGATGCACGCGTTATCAACAAGAAACGAAACCCCAGAAACCGCTTCGCGACCTTTTGATGGCTCGAGAGATGGTTTCGTATTAGGAGAAGGTGCAGGCGCTTTGGTACTCGAAGATTATGAACAT
The DNA here is from genome assembly GCA_051652385.1 of Flavobacterium sp. Classification (GTDB taxonomy): domain Bacteria; phylum Bacteroidota; class Bacteroidia; order Flavobacteriales; family Flavobacteriaceae; genus Flavobacterium. The sequence goes on along the minus strand of JBOFUD010000105.1, from coordinate 657 downwards.
GCAAAAGCAAGGGGTGCCAAGATTTACTGCGAAATTGGAGGTGGCGGAATGTCATCAGACGCATATCATTTGACCGCGCCACATCCGGAGGGAATTGGAGTTATTGCCGTAATGAAAAATACCCTACGTGATGCGGGTATGAATCCAGAACAAATTGATCACATCAATACTCACGGAACTTCAACACCACTTGGAGATGTTGCAGAGTTAAAAGCAATTAGCGCTGTTTTTGGTGATCATGCCAAAAACATCAATATCAATTCAACCAAATCAATGACAGGACATTTGTTAGGAGCCGCAGGAGCAATTGAAGCCATCGCCTCTATTCTTGCTATGCAACACGGAATAGTTCCTCCTACAATTAATCATACCGTTGTAGATGAAAAAATAGACCCTTCATTGAACCTTACGCTCAATACACCGCAAAAAAGAGAAATCAATGTTGCCATGAGCAACACCTTTGGTTTTGGTGGACACAATGCTTGCGTATTGTTCAAAAAATTAGTTGACTAATTTATTTATGAATATAATTAGAAAAATATTTTCAAAATCCCGTTCCAGTGAAGACGGGATTTTTTTTAATTCGCTCGAAAAAATTTTGGGTTTTGCCCCTTTAGATATCGAGAAGTACCGTAAGGCTTTTACTCATCGCTCCTC
>JBOFUD010000104.1:0-2082 GCA_051652385.1 Flavobacterium sp. | reverse complement strand
GCGGTATCCCCTTTCCAAGCTTTAACAAGGGCAAAATCGGCTTTGAAAGCTTCTTCCATCAAGTGCATTTTGCCATTAAATTCGCGCACTTCTTTTCCTTGGGCGACTTCCGTTCCGTACCCCGCGGGTGTAAAAAAAGCTGGAATTCCGGCTTGGGCTGCGCGACAACGTTCGGCTAAAGTGCCCTGAGGAATCAATTCTACCTCTAATTCTCCGGAGAGCATTTGACGTTCAAATTCGGCATTTTCTCCTACATAAGAGGAAATCATTTTTTTGATTTGTTTGTTTTGTAACAGTAATCCTAGTCCAAAATCATCCACACCAGCATTGTTTGAAATACAGGTTAATGCCTGAGTGTTTTTTTGAACAAGTTCGGCAATAGCATTTTCTGGAATTCCACAAAGTCCAAAACCACCCACTAAAAGAGTCATTCCGTTTTGGATACCTTCTAACGCCTCTGCAACATTAGCAACAGTTTTATGTATCATAATTGGGATTTAAATATTTTAAACGCATAATTAGAAATCGATTGCGGTAATTTAATTCGAAAAGGTGGTTTTATTAAATAAGGAAAAGATGTTTGAAAATAAAATTAAAAACAACAACGACAGTTCCGAAACAGAACTGCCGTTGTTTGTGAAATTATAGTTCAAATTCATCCGTAGTCTGTTCAACAGCGGTTGTATCTACTGCAATGACTTTACGAGGGGTGTAACAATCTACTTTGATCGATAGATTTGCCGGCCTTTCAAAAGGTTCTTTAGAAACGCGTAATGTTGTATCCTCATAACATTTTTTCATAAAATAGCCCCATACTGGCAATGCCGAAGTCGCACCTTGTCCGTAAGTTAAAGTCTTGAATCGAGACGAACGATCTTCACAACCAACCCAAACTCCCGTGACTAAGTTGGGAACCATTCCCATAAACCAGCCATCCGATTGGTTTTGAGAGGTTCCAGTTTTTCCTGCAATTGGATTTTTGAACATATAAGGATACCCTGTCCATCTTTTATCTCCTGCACCCCCACCTTCGGTGCGCAATCTGGCACCCGAACCGCTTTCGGTTACCCCCTCAAGTAATTTAATTACAGCAAAAGCAATGTCTTTATTCAAAACATCATGCGATTCTGGGATGGGTTCATAGATTACTTCTCCACTTTTGTTTTCAATTTTTGTTAAAAATTGGGGTTTTACATACACACCTTGATTGGCAAAAGTACTGTAAGCAGCCACCATATCTTCTACGGTAATCTCAACAGCACCTAAGGCGATGGAGGGTTGGTTGATGATTTCTGATTTTACGCCCAATTTATGGGTTAGGGCAACAACGGCCTCGGGACCAACTTTATCTATCAATTTTGCTGAAATAGTATTGATGGAGTAGGCCAAACCTTGTTTTAATGTAACCATACCGCGATATTTATTATCTGAATTTCGTGGTTCCCAATCCTCGGTAACATGATGACGCCCTTTGTGAATCATGAACGGAGAATCGATGATAGAATCACAAGGCGACATGTTTAATTGCTCTATAGCGGTAGCGTAGACAAAGGGTTTGAAGGTAGAGCCTACTTGTCTTGCGCCTTGTCCGACGTGATCGTATTGAAAATATTTATAATTGATACCACCAACCCAAGCTTTAATGCTCCCAGTTTGTGGCTCCATCGCCATTAATCCAGACTGCAAAAAGTGCTTGTAATAACGGATTGAATCCATAGGTGTCATCAATGTATCAATTTCTCCCTTCCAAGAAAACACTTTCATTTTGGTTTTCACCTTAAAGGAAGCGATAATGTCCTCTTCAGATTTATCCATAGCCTTCATAATACTCCAACGACTGGAGGATTTCATGGCCTGGTTCAAAATACGCTGCGTTTCGGCCTCCGTGATGTTGATGAAAGGAGCGTTTTTATTTCCTTTTTGTTGTATGAAAAACTCTTCCTGTAAGTTGGCCATGTGGGCATTGACGGCTTCTTCAGCATACGCTTGCATTCTGGAATCGATGGTGGTATATATTTTTAAACCATCTTTGTAGATGTCATAATCCGTTCCGTCTGGTTTTTTATTTTCCTCTACCCATTT
>JBOFUD010000103.1:0-2240 GCA_051652385.1 Flavobacterium sp. | reverse complement strand
GGGTACAAATCTTTTTTGAAAATTGACATGGAAAACTCAGGCACATCGGTTTCGTCAAATCGGATGAAGGCTATTTTTTTACTGTCGGCACTCCAATCAAATGCTTTTACAAACGCAAACTCTTCTTCATAAACCCAGTCGGTAATTCCGTTAATAATACTATTCTTTTTACCATCGGATGTAATGGAAGTTGTAGTTTTTGTAGCAATGTCGTACACAAATAAATTATTGTCTTTGGCATAGGCAATCTTTTTTCCATCAGGCGAAAACGTGGGCTCTTGCACCGGAAAATCGAATAATTTTTCTAATTGTTGGGTGGTGGTATGGTATAAAAAATAATTTGCGGTAAAGGAATGACGAAAAATGGGTGTTGTACCATTGGCAATTAAAAGTAATTTTTCGTCTTTACTAAATGTATAGCTGTCAATGCCCTCTGCTAAAAGCGGGAAGTTTTTGCTGTCAATTAAAGTGCTTACCTTTTCAAGTGTAACATAATTGTAAAGGTCAATTTGTTGGCTTCCGCTTTCTCTATTGGAATTCAAAACCGTATATTGATTGGTGTTGTTCATGGCTTGCAAAGCATCCATTCCTTTGCTTCTAAAGGCGCCCGTGTAAATAGATTCTACCGTTATTTTTTGCTGTGCAAAAACAGTACTGATACACACAAAAGAGATCAAAAACAGCGATTTGAATTTCATATTTTTTTAAGGATTTTAGTATAAGTAAGCGCGATGACTTTTCCCAAAGAACAACAATGTCTTTGAGTAATGTTTAAAACGAGGCCAATTTTAATAAAAAAATTGCAATAAAGGCTTATAAAGTGTGTTAAAACTTATTTTATTCTCACAGATGTTTCTTCGATAAGATTCTATTTTTGAGGTGTTTTTAAAAAAAGCAAAACCGTATATTTGCCTGCACAAATTTTAATTGATTGAAAATGAATAACACTGTCGCTGGATTTTCTAAACTGTCGAAGGATGAAAAGATAAATTGGATTGCTACACATTATTTTTCTGCTCCAGACGAAGCGATTGAAATAGTAAAAAAATACTGGAATTCAGATGCTGTTTTGCAACACTTGCATGATGAGTTCATTGAAAACACGATAAGTAATTTTTATGTTCCGCTTGGGGTTGCGCCTAATTTTTTAATTAACGGGAAATCCTATACAATTCCTATGGCTATTGAGGAGAGTTCGGTAGTGGCTGCAGCTTCCAAATCGGCCAAGTTTTGGGCTAGTCGTGGCGGATTTAAAACCACGGTATTAGCTACAGAAAAAATTGGTCAAGTGCATTTTTTGTTTGCAGGCGAAAGTGATCGATTGGTTTCTTTTTTCGATACCATTAAAATGCGCTTTTTTGAGGATACTGTCGCTTTAACCAAAAATATGCAACTACGTGGCGGTGGTATTTTGGATATTGAGTTAAGAGATAAAACCCATTTGATTCCGAATTATTATCAATTGCATGTCACTTTTGAGACTAAGGATAGCATGGGAGCCAATTTTATTAATTCCTGTTTAGAGCAGTTAGCCAAAACCTTGAAACATCAAGCGCAATTTTTTGATTCGTTTTCAGCAGAAGAAAAAGAGGTGTCGGTAATAATGAGCATCCTTTCTAATTATGTGCCCGATTGTATTGTTCGTGTAGAAGTTTCCTGCCCTGTAGAAGATTTGAAAGAAAAACACATTGAAAATCCAGACGAATTTGCTCGAAAATTTGTTCAAGCGGTGCGCATTGCCGAGGTCGAGCCGTACCGAGCCGTAACGCATAATAAAGGGATTATGAACGGAATCGATGCTGTTGTTATAGCTACGGGCAACGATTTTAGAGCGGTAGAGGCCGGTGTGCATGCCTACGCTGCCAGAAACGGGAGTTATTCGAGTTTGTCGCATGCTTCTCTGGAACAGGGTCAGTTTCGGTTTTGGATGGAAATTCCATTGGCCTTAGGGACTGTTGGCGGCTTAACAGGTTTACATCCTTTGGTGAAATTTTGCTTGGAATTGCTAGGAAAACCGTCGGCTAACGAATTGATGCAAATTGTTGCAGTTGCGGGTTTGTCTCAGAATTTCGCAGCGCTTCGTTCGTTGACAACTACAGGTATCCAAGAAGGACACATGAAAATGCATTTGAATAATATCCTCAATCAATTTCAAGTTTCGGATGAAGAGCGAATTTTTATAAAACAACATTTTAAAAATGAAACCATTTCGCATAGTGCCGTTGTGCAATGTATCGAAG
>JBOFUD010000102.1:0-2067 GCA_051652385.1 Flavobacterium sp. | reverse complement strand
ACATGAAACATATTAGGAATTTTTGCATAATTGCACATATTGACCACGGGAAAAGCACCTTGGCAGACCGATTGTTGGGGGCAACTCAAACGGTAACTGCCCGTGAAGAAAAGGCGCAATTGCTAGACAATATGGACTTGGAGCGCGAACGTGGCATCACGATCAAGAGTCACGCCATACAAATGGAATATACGTATAAAGGACAAGAATACATTTTGAACTTGATCGACACGCCGGGTCACGTGGATTTTTCGTATGAAGTTTCGCGTTCGATTGCAGCTTGCGAAGGGGCCTTGTTAATTGTTGATGCGGCACAAAGTATTCAAGCACAAACGATTTCCAACTTGTATTTGGCACTAGAAAATGACTTGGAAATCATTCCGGTTTTGAATAAAGTGGATTTACCAAGCGCCAATCCGGAAGAAGTAAGCGATGATATTATTGATTTACTGGGTTGTAAATTGGAAGATATTATTCACGCTTCAGGTAAAACGGGTTTTGGTGTCGAAAATATATTGGCTGCGATTATTGAAAAAATTCCGCCACCGTCTGGAAATGTTGATGAGCCGCTACAGGCTTTGATTTTTGACTCACATTACAATCCGTTTCGTGGTATTGAAGTAATTTTTCGTGTCAAAAACGGACAAATCAAAAAAGGGCAAAAGATTAAATTCATGGCAACTGGCAATGAATATTTTGCAGATGAAATTGGAACGTTGAAATTAAATCAAGTTCCGAAACAAGTGATTTCAGCAGGTGATGTTGGGTATTTGATTTCGGGTATAAAAGAAGCGAAAGAAGTAAAAGTTGGTGATACATTGACAGATGCAAAAAATCCAACCACCAATATAATTACTGGTTTTGAGGATGTGAAGCCAATGGTTTTTGCAGGAATCTACCCAGTAGACACCGAAGATTATGAGGAGTTGAGAAAATCAATGGAAAAATTGCAATTGAATGATGCTTCCTTAGTGTTTTTACCAGAAAGTTCGGCGGCTTTAGGATTCGGTTTCCGTTGTGGATTCTTAGGAATGCTGCACATGGAAATTATCCAAGAGCGTTTGGAGCGAGAGTTTAATATGACTGTAATTACTACAGTTCCGAACGTTTCATATTTGGCCTATACCAAGAAACATCCAGAAACACCACTAGTTGTAAATAATCCTTCGGACTTACCAGAACCTTCGCGTTTGGATCACGTAGAGGAGCCTTTCATAAAAGCGACCATCATTACCAAAGCCGATTATGTTGGAAATGTAATGAGTTTGTGTATCGAAAAACGGGGATTGATTACCAACCAAACGTATTTGACCACCGAACGTGTGGAGTTGACTTTTGACATGCCGTTGGCGGAGATTGTATTTGATTTTTATGACCGTTTGAAAACCGTTTCTAAAGGATACGCTTCGTTTGATTATACCCCAATTGGTATGCGAACTTCCAATTTGGTTAAAGTGGATATTTTGTTGAATGCTACTATTGTAGATGCGTTGTCCTCTTTGATGCATACTGATAATGCGTATTCGATTGGTAAAAAAATGTGTGAAAAACTGAAAGAATTAATTCCACGCCAGCAATTTGACATTCCCGTTCAAGCGGCTATTGGTGTGAAAGTGATTTCTCGTGAAACGATAAAAGCCTTACGTAAAGATGTAACTGCCAAATGTTATGGTGGAGATATTTCGCGTAAACGTAAACTATTGGAAAAACAGAAGAAAGGTAAAAAACGAATGCGATTGGTAGGAAATGTTGAGATTCCGCAGGAAGCGTTTATGGCGGTATTGAAATTGAACGACTAGTTTTTTTAGAGAAAAGAATATAGAACATAGAATCAAGAGAAAACCTGATGATGTAAAAATTATCAGGTTTTTTTGTTACCTGTACTGACTTGACATTAACTTTGTTTTTATGGAAACTATAAAATTAAATATTAATCTTAGTGTGAACCAATTGGTTGAGGCTGTTAAGCAATTGTCTCCCAAAGACCGATTGAAAATAAATGATGCCATTTGGAATGACAATGTAGAGATTCCAATTGAGCATCAAAAGATTGTATTAGACAGAATG
>JBOFUD010000101.1:0-2702 GCA_051652385.1 Flavobacterium sp. | reverse complement strand
TTATATTTGCTTGTGAAATTATGATTCTGTCAATGTCTATTGATTTTCCAAAAAGTAAACTTGATACATCTATTCCGAAAGCAATTTCTTTGGCGGTAACAAAGTTTTCTTTTTCAAAAGGAATGGAGCCTTTTAAATTTACCTTGTTTAGGGTTAAAGTTAACGATGGGAAATGTTTGAAAAATGAAAGGGATCCTTCTTCATAGTTCAAATCGCCTTCTAATTTTGTATTCGCATATTTTTTAACTTCCACTTTTATGGTATCCGAAAAAAGAATAGGAGTCAAGAAAAGGAATAGTAGTGATATTATTGCTACAATTCCGGTATATTTCAGGACATTAAGTAGAAACTTTTTTTTATTTAAGGGCATTTTATTTTTTTTTCTGGTATTGGGTGATTTATCCATGAACTGTTTCTGTTTTTCCGTAATTGCCAATAATAGAACTTTCAAAATCAATCCATTCTTGCCAACGTTTGTCTACATTTATTTTTTCTGAATACATACGTGCAAATTTCAAAAAAGTGGTATAATGTCCAGCTTCGCTAACCATTAAGTCATGGTAGAATTTTGCTAATTCAGGATCTTTTATGTTTGTTGAAAGAACTCTGAAACGTTCACAACTTCTGGCTTCTATCATGGCAGCAAATAATAATCTTTCAACTAAAGCATCATTTCGGCTGCCATCTTTTTTGGCAAATTTCACCAAATCATTTACGTAATTGTCTTTTCTTTCTCTACCTAATATCAAGCCTTTTTCTTTGATAATGTTGTGCACCATTTGAAAATGCTCCATTTCCTCTAAGGCTATTCGGGTCATTTCGGTTACTAATTCTTCTTTTTCTGAATTGTTGATGATGATATAAATGGCATTTGAAGCGGCTTTTTGTTCGCACCATGCATGATCGGTTAGGATTTCTTCTATATTTGATTCAACTATGTTTACCCAACGCGGGTCTGTGGCTAATTTTAATCCTAACATTGTATTTATTTTTTAAAATACAAATTTACCTTTTTAGTTTTGATTTCCTTTTAGTTCTCTTTGATTCCGTGATAAATAGTTTTATTTTGTGGTGTTAAATAAATGTAAATGAAAAAACTTTTGGTAATCGGTTTTGTTTGGCCAGAACCCAATTCTTCTGCAGCAGGTAGCAGGATGATGCAATTAATTCGTTTGTTTCAAAAGCAAGACTATCAAGTCACCTTTGCTAGTGCAGCTCAGGATAGCGAGTTTATGGTTGATTTGGCTGATTTTGATATTGATAAAGTGGCTATTCAGTTAAATAATGCTAGCTTTGATGGTTTTGTAAAAGAGTTGCAGCCCAACTTGGTTTTGTTTGATCGATTTATGACCGAAGAGATGTATGGCTGGCGTGTAGCTGAAATTTGTCCTAATGCGATCCGAATTTTAGATACCGAGGATTTACATTGTTTGCGTTTGGCACGTCAAAAAGCTTTTAAGCAAAACCGCGATTTTTCTATGGATGATTTGATGGTTGAAGAAGTGGCAAAACGCGAAATTGCTAGTATTTTGAGATGTGATTTAACGTTGATGATATCCGAGGTTGAAATGGATATCTTGGAAACAGTTTTTAAAATTGATACTTCTTTATTATTTTATCTGCCGATTCTTTCTGATGTATTTGATGCAAATTCGGTTACAAAGTTTCCCTTGTTTGAAGAACGTGACGGTTTTGTTTTTATTGGAAATTTTCTACACGAACCCAATTGGAATGCTGTTCAGTATTTAAAGGAAGAAATTTGGCCTGAAATTCATGAAAAATTACCCAATGCAATTTTGCGGATTTATGGGGCTTATTCTTCTCAAAAAGTAATGCAATTACACCATCCGAAAAGTAATTTTATGATAATAGGGCGGGCGGAAAATGCTCAAGAAGTAGTTAAAAGTGCTAGAGTAGTTTTGGCTCCATTGCGTTTTGGTGCCGGGATAAAAGGGAAGTTACTTGAAGCTATGGAAACGGGGACGCCAAGCGTGACTACAAGTATTGGTGCCGAATCGATGCAGGGGGATTTGCCTTGGAATGGATTTGTTTGCGATGGAGTAGGAGATTTTGTTGACTCGGCGGTTCAGTTGTATAACGACAAGCTTATTTGGCTAGCTTCGCAACAAAATGGGTTTTCTATTCTGAATACTAGATATGCCAACGAACTTTTTGAAAATAATTTTACCGAACGATTTGACCTTCTTTCTGCTACTCTCGAGTCTCATCGACGTAGTAATTTTTATGGCACGCTTTTGCAACATCATACCATGGCTAGTACAAAATATATGTCAAAGTGGATTGAAGCTAAAAACAGCTAAAAACAAAATCCCGTTCTGAAATTTTCAAAACGGGATTTGTAGATAAAAGAAAACACTATTATGCCAACATGGTCACAGGATTTTCTATGTATTGTTTTAATGTTTGTAAAAATTGAGCGCCAGTTGCTCCATCAATAGTTCTGTGGTCGCAGGCCAAAGATAGCATCATGGTGTTTCCAACTACAATTTGACCGTTCTTTACTACTGGTTTTTCAACGATAGCGCCAACAGAAAGAATGGCGGAATTCGGTTGATTGATGATAGAGTTGAATTCAGTAATTCCAAACATTCCTAAATTAGAAATAGTAAAGGTGCTTCCTTCCATTTCTGTAGGTAATAATTTTTTGTTTTTAGCTCTACCTGCTAGATCTCTAACGCTTG
>JBOFUD010000100.1:0-3162 GCA_051652385.1 Flavobacterium sp. | reverse complement strand
GGTTATGAAATTAATAACCAAATTAGTTCTTTTATCTTAGAGTTGAATTCTAAATTCTCTGAAACGGTTACTAATAAGATGCAAGCGGGATATACCCATTTCAATGACTTCAGAGACCCTTTTTCTACCCCAGCTCCCGTAATTAGCATTACCAAAGATGGTTCTCCTTACATTATTGCAGGTCATGAACCCTTTTCTATCAACAACAAACTAGACCAAAAAGTATATCAAATTACTAATAATTTAAATATTGTTAGTGGCGATCATACCTTTACTATTGGAGCCTCTTTTGAGAAATTTCTTTTTAAGAATTCCTTTAACCTAAAAGGATATGGCTTTGATGTTTTTGGTAGTGTAGATATGGCAGGATTTAATGCTAATATCGCAAATGGTTATTATGCACAAGCAATTGCAAGTGCACAAAAAACATTTAATGATAAAAATCAAATTGCAGCTGGTACAAATGGTGGCTGGAATTTATCTGAAACGACAGTAGGACAATTGGCTTTCTACGTGCAAGATGAGTGGAATGTAAATGATGATTTTAAATTAACCGTTGGTTTAAGAGCGGACAAACCGTTGTACTTTAATACCTCTGAATTAATTAAGAAATTTATTGATACCGATAATTCAGAATCTTATTTGCCAAACATTAACTATTATGATCCAAAAAATGGTAATGTGGTTAATTTTGATTCTACAAAATTACCTGGAAACTCTTTATTATGGTCGCCTAGATTTGGTTTTAATTGGGATATTAACGGAAATAATATGACTCAAGTTCGTGGTGGATCTGGAATATTCACAGGTAGATTACCATTCGTTTGGATTGGAAACCAAGTAAGCGGAATTGATCCATTTTTCTATCAAGTAGTGGATAGAGATTTCAAATTTCCTCAAGTTTGGAGAACTAGTTTAGGTTTAGATCACAAATTTGAGAGCAATTATATTGTTTCATTGGATGCCTCATATAACAAAGATATCAATGGAATTCATGTTCAAGATTGGGGATTAAAAACACCAACAAGTCAATTGAACGGAGTAGATAAAAGACCAATTTATGGAGCTACAGACAAAGGGACCTGGACTGACTTCGGTTTTCCTGCAGATGCACATGCTTATGTAATGACCAATACCAACAAAGGAAGTGCCTTTAATACTTCGGTAAAAGTTCAAAAAACATTTGATAATGGTTTGTATGCTAGTTTTGCGTATAATTTCCTAGTTTCTAAAGATGTAAATTCTATTGAAGCGGAAATTACTGGTGATGCCTTTAATTTTAATCCTGCTTTTGGTAACGTAAATAATGCGGTGCTTTCAAATTCAAAATACGGAGATACACATCGTTTTATTGGAGTAGGTTCTAAAAAATGGAAATATGGCGCCAATGATGCATGGGCGACTACAGTTTCTACCTTTTTTGAATATGCGCAAGGTGGCCGATTTACCTATACGTACGGTGGAGATGTTAACAATGATGGGGCATTTGGTAATGATTTAATTTACATACCAACCTCTGCCGAGATTAACTCTATGAATTTTTCTGGAGCTGGTCAAGGAGCTGCGTTCGATAAATTCATCAACCAAGACAAATATATGAGTGCTCATAGAGGTCAATATGCAGAACGTTACGCTGCTTTAGCGCCTTGGAGAGGGAAATGGGATGTAAAAATTTTACAAGATTATAATTTTAAAGTTTCTTCTTCTTCCGACAAGAAAAATACCATCCAATTTAGTATTGATGTACTAAATTTTGGAAATCTAATTAACTCAGATTGGGGATTAATTCAAATTCCAAACAGTGTTCAGCCAATAGGTGTTACTGTAGATCCAGTTACAAAAGTTCCTACTTACACCTTTAATGGAGAACAAACCAAAACGTATAGCTATGATGCAAGTTTAGCCTCAAGATGGCAAGCGCAATTTGGAATTAGATATATTTTCTAGTTGTTTGTACTATAATTTTAAAATGGCCTTCTGAAAAGAGGGTCATTTTTTTTTATCTAGTATCTTTGCAAAAAATAAAATTTATTATTCTAATGAAATATACAAGATTAACAAAAGAGCAATTTGAAGAATTACACCAAGAATTTTCTACTTTTTTGGCCGCTCAATCTATCGATAAAGCGGAATGGGATACCATTAAAAGAGAAAAACCTGAAGTTGCCGAACAAGAATTGGATGTTTTCTCGGATTTGATTTGGGAAGGTGTGCTTTCAAAAGCAGAGTTTTTAGAACATTTTTCTAAAAATCATATTTTTCTTTTTCAATGTTTTGAAACGGAGGTAAAATCCATTGTTTTGAAATCATTAGTTCCAGATGTTGACTTTTTGACTAAAGAAGGTTTACAATGGCTTTCTGATAATATGTTTACCGAAACCATAGAGATGAAAGTGGGTAAAAAAGTATTTACCGAGGAACGAAACTTTTCAATTTTTCAATTGATTCAGCAAGGCGCATTTTTAAGTGATGGTCAATTGTTTAGCCAAATAAATTCAATTATCGAGTCGTAATAGTCTTTTTAAGGTATAAATTGGCTATTTTAGTACTTTGTTTCAAAACTAAAATAGCCAATTTTTAATTCATGACTATCCAAAATACGATACTGCAATTACGTTCCGAATTAGAGCAACACAATCATAATTATTATGTGTTGGATCAGCCTCAAATATCCGATTTTGATTTTGATCAAAAATTTAAAGAACTGGAGAAACTAGAACGTTTACATCCAGAATTTTTTGATGCTAATTCGCCCACACAAAGAGTTGGAGGAACGGTTACCAAAAATTTTCAAACAGTCCCGCATGATTATCGGATGTATTCCTTGGATAATTCCTACTCCAAAGAGGATTTGCAAGACTGGGAAGTACGAATTCAGAAGGTTTTGGGCGATGTTCCAATAGCATACACTTGTGAGCTAAAATACGATGGTGCCTCGATAAGTATTACCTACGAAAACGGAAAATTGCTTCAGGCTTTAACCCGTGGCGATGGTTTTCAGGGTGATGATGTGACGCAAAATATCAAAACCATAAAATCAATTCCCTTACAATTAAAAGGCAATTATCCCAATTATTTTGCTATTCGTGGCGAAATTATTCTCCCTTTTGCAGGATTTGAGAAAATGAATCAGGATTTAATTGAAATCGGCGAAACACCTTA
>JBOFUD010000099.1:0-8059 GCA_051652385.1 Flavobacterium sp. | reverse complement strand
GTACTTTTACAGCATAAAACCTTCTCAAGAGAGAAGGTTTTATGCTGTAAAAAACACATGTTATGGAAGTAAACCCAAATCAACTAACTACTTACGCCTCCTTACTTTGGAACGCGATCCTCGAATATTCGCCAAAAATTATATCGGCTTTTATAATTCTGATTATAGGTATCTATGCGATTAGACTTGTCTCTAAAATCATCAAAAAAGTAATGATCAAAAGAGACTTAGACCCAACATTAACCAAATTCTTGGCTGATATTTTAATTTGGGCCTTGAGAATTCTTTTATTTATTGCTTTTATTTCAAAATTAGGAATAGAAACTTCCTCATTTGTAGCAATTTTAGGAGCCATGGGATTAGCGGTAGGTTTATCATTGCAAGGATCACTATCCAACTTTGCGGGAGGAATGCTTATCATTCTTTTTAAACCTTTTAAAGTTGGAGATACCATTGAGGCACAAGGACAAATTGCCTCGGTATTAGAAATTCAAATTTTTGTAACTAAATTACTTACAGCAAACAACCAAACGATTTTCATTCCCAACGGCATTTTGTCCAACGGCACCATCATCAACTACTCGATGCAAGGACAACGCAGGGCCGATTTAACTATTGCTATTTCGTATGAAACTGATATCAAAAAAGCTAAAGAAATTATTACCGAAGTACTTAGAAACAATCCTAAAGTGTTACAACAACCTGCTGCCGAAGTAAGTGTAAAAAATCTAACGGATCATTCTATACAATTGGCCGTCCGCCCATGGGCAAAAAACGAAGATTTTTGGGGTGTTTACAGCAATACATTAGAAAATTGCAAAGAAGCTTTTGATGCCGCTGGGATTGTCATTCAACCTTATGTTAGAGAATCATCGGTTAAAAACAACATTACTTCTTAGTAGTAATCATAAAATCCTTCAAGTAAAAGGGCTCAAAATAAGCGACATCTACGGTGTCGCTTTTTTGGTATTTATCAAAACTTAAAGCACTCATTTCTTTTGAAGATGGATATTGAATCCCCTGTAAAAAATGAAAATTTGGAGCCGAAAGCACCGTTTGACATTTCGCGTTGCAATCGCCAATAAAATAAATAGCTTCTTGTATTTCAGAAAAAGAATTTTCGGTTATTACCTCTGCTTCCACTCCCCTTTTTTGCTCAAAATTAGCTGTAAAAATAGCACTGTACACCTCCATTCTTCTGGCATCGATCATCGGAACAATAAGACCTTTTTCAAGTTTTACTTGTTGCGCCAAAGTTTGTAACGTATCTATTGCAATCATCGGAATATCTAAGGCATAACACAAGCCTTTGGCAGCTGAAACCCCAATTCGCAATCCGGTGTAAGAACCGGGACCTTGTCCCACCGCAATAGCATTCAAATCTTGGAAAGTGATTCCCGCTTCTTTAATAATTGCCTCTATAAATACGTGTAAATATTCGGCATGAGAATACCCTTCTTCTGCCATTTCTTTACAAAATAAGGTACTACCGTCTTTTGCCAATGATACGGAACAATTTTTGGTTGCGGTTTCGATGTTGAGAATATATGCCAAAACTTAAATGATATAAACTCAAACATCACAATCTAAAAACAAGATTGTGATGTTCGAGCTGAGTTGCTACTTTATTACTTCTTTTTTTCTTTATCCTTATCCGATTGTAAGGATACCTTGTCGCCCGAATTCAGTTCTTTAGAAACTGTTGTGTAAGGTCCGGTAATTACTACATCACCTTTTTTCAAACCGGATAAAACTTCGATATTGGTATCATCTTGAATACCTGTTTTGATCACTCGTATTTTGGCTTTATTGCCAACTTTCACAAAAACACATTCGAATTTTTTATCGCTTTTCGGTTTTGATTTATCGTCCTTTGGATCGTCGACTTTGATTTCTTTTACCGCAGCGGTATCAGATTTTACCACAACTGAGCTAATCGGTACAATCAAAATATTTGATTTGGTATTGGTAATGATATCAACTGTAGCCGTCATTCCAGGTCTAAATGGAGAATAAGTACTTGGCTTACCTTCTAGCAAATCTTGGTACGATTCTTTCAAAATTCTAACTTTTACTTTAAAATTAGTCACCTGATCGGCCGTTAAGGTGGAACTTGCGGAGTTTGAAATACTGGTTACAATTCCTTTGAATTGTTTTTTCAAATAAGCATCCACTTCTACATTGGCTTTGTCGCCTACTTTTATCTTTACAATATCATTCTCATTTACATCAACTTCAACCTCCATGTTATTCAAATTGGCTACGCGCAAAATCTCGGTTCCTGCCATTTGTTGGGTTCCTAAAACACGTTCCCCTAATTCAACATTTAAAACAGAAATGGTACCATCTGCCGGAGCATAGATAGTGGTTCTTCCTAAGTTATCTTTAGCTTCAAGCACAGTGGCGGAAGCGCTTTGAACGTTGTAATATGCATTTTGTTTATTGGCTTTGGCTACTTCAAAAGATGCGATGGCTTTGTCCCAATCTGCTCTCGAAATAATACCTTTATCGTACAAGGATTTGTTTCGGTCATAATTGGCCTTGGCTTCTTTAAATGATGCTTCAGATTGGCTCAAACCCGCTTTCGTTCCCGACAAGTTAGACACTGTTCTATTATAGCTTGACGTGTATAAATCAGGATTTATCTTGACTAATAATTCTCCTTTTTTCACCACTTGACCTTCTTTAACATTCAAAGCAATGATCTCGCCAGATACTTCCGAAGAAATCTTAACTTCAATTTCGGGTTGAATTTTTCCGGTAGCGGAAACGGTTTCTACAATAGTTGAAGCGGCAACATTGCCAATTTCAATTTCAATTCCTTTATCCTTATTTCCTATAACTCCAGATTTAGAAAGTCCGACTAGTGTGCCAATTAAGACAACGGCAACGGCTAAAAGTATATAAATGGTTTTCTTAGACATAATGTGTTAGTTTTTATAGATTGGAATTCCGAAGTAGAATTCGAGTATTTTAATTTTAAAAATATAGTCGTATTTTGTACGAATTACTTCCGATTGCGCATTAGTCAACAACGTTTGTGCTTGGTTAAAATCGAAAGAATTCATTATACCAACCGCGTAACGTTCTTTGGCATAATTGAAGGCTTCTTGTCTTGATTCTAACGAGACAATAGCCGATTCATAGGTTTTTAAACTTCCTTTTGCATCGGTAAATGCGGTATATACATTTCGTTGTAAATCTAATTCTTGTTGCGATAACGCAATTTTAGTTTTTTCTAGAGTGACTTTATTTCGTTCTACGTTATTTTTGACCGACCAGCCGTTAAAAATAGGAACAGATAACTGCATCCCAAAGGCTTGACCTTTGTTATCACGAAATTGATCCCAAAAAGGTGGCGCCGATAACGTTATTGTCTGACCATCTACTTTGAAAACTTGATCAGCATATGAAATTCTGGTGTTATAGCTATAAAAGCCCTGCAACGTGGGTTGGTAAGCACCCCTAGCAACAGCAACATCTTTCTCGGCTATTTCTAGATTTGTTTTTGCAATTTTCAACTCGGTTCTCGTTTCCTTGGCTTTATCATAAATGGCGTTTACTGGTTGCCCTAAAATATTATTCTCGTCTTTAACAGAAGTGTTATCAACAACATCAAAGTCATAAAACTCTTTCAGTTGCAGCAACTGGGCTAAACTTAGCTTAGAAATTAACAAAGCATTTTCAGCTGTTACTACATTTTGTTTGTTAGCAGCCACATTGGCTTTTATATCCAAAACGTCGCCTCTTGGAATCGAACCTGCTTTAACTAATTCTTCCGAACGCTCTAATTGTTTTTCAATGATGGCCAATTGTTCATTTTGAACTTTCAAATTTTCTTTATTGAACAAAACTTGCAAAAAAGCATTGGCTACATTAAGCGCAATATCTTCTTGCATTTTTAGCACTTGATATTTGGAAGCCACAATAGCTAAATTGGCTTTTCTGAGATTATTTTGATTTTGCAATCCTTTGTAAATATCGATTCCCACCGAGGCGCCAAAAGAAGAGAATTGTGTGGTTTGATTACGCAGCAAACCTGTGGTTATGTCCTGATTTAAACCGATATTCCAAGAGTGAGAGGCATTACCATTCAAGGAAGGTAAAAAATTTCCAAAAGCTCCACGCTTGTTAATGTCGGCAGTTTTGATGTCTAGCTCCGTGTTTTTGATAGAAATGTTATTTTCTATCGCATATTTCACACACTCTTCTAAAGTCCAGGTTTTAGTTTGTGCACCCCCAATGTAGGAAGCGAACAACAACAACGCTATACTTAAACAATTATTTTTTTTCATAAATTAGGAATGAGAGTGCAACAAATGTACTGCACAAATTTAACATTTTTTAAAAATTAGGAACTACTTTATCTCGTTAAATTAAGGTTTTGGCTCCTCGGCTAGAAGTCCTTGATTCCAGACTTTTATCTTATCTGAAGCTTTAATTCCAGATTTTACTTGAACATAAATACCATCGCTCACCCCCAAAACCAAATCTTTACGAACAAATTTTTGTGGTCCCGTTTGCACTTCAACATAAGGTTTTTGTGTTTTTTTGTCAAATTGCACTAAAGCCTCTTTGATAGCCAATACTTTATCGGCTTTTTCTAAAATAATAGAAGCATTGGCACTTAAACCTGCTCTGATAAAGGTGTTATCACGATTAGTCATTTTAGCTTTGATTTCAAATTGAATCGCGCCATTTTCAGTTTTCCCTTTTGGGGCAATATAATTCAAAACCGCATCGAATTTTTTGTTTTCTATTGCACCAATGGTGATTTCAATAGGCAAATCTTCTTTGATTTTACCGACTTCCGATTCATCGATTTTTCCAACAAAAATCATTCTTCCTACATCGGCTACACTCGCAATGGTCGTTCCTTCATTAAAATTATTACTTTCAATAACTTGATTTCCAACTTTTACCGGAACATCAAGCACCATTCCGTTGACCGTAGAACGAATTAACGTGTTGGCATAATTTCCCATACCAGAAGTGGTTCCTGTTTTTACGATATCATTGCTTTTTTTAGCCGCAGCATAATTTTGTTTCGCTTGTTTGTAGGCTACTTGAGCGGCATCAAAATCATTGGCAGAAATCACGCCTTTGTCGAACAATGTTTTCTGTCTTTGAAATAATTTCTCCTGATTATCTAAATCGATTTTGGCAGTTTGCACTTGATTTTGCGTGTTATTTAAAGTAGAAACATTGGCTACTACTTTAATTTTTGCAATTAAATCCCCGGCTTTGATGGTTTCACCTGCCTTAATATACACTTCCTCTATAATGCCAGAAATGTTTGGTTTGATTAAAACTTCTTCATCTGGAACAATATTGCCGGTTGCAATTGTGGTTTTCACAATGGTTTTCTTCTCGGTTTTATCGGTTTGAAAAACTATTGGCGAAGTTTGATTCTTAGAATACAAGTAATATAATGCACCGAAAAACACAAGTGCAATTACAATTAAAACAGTTATGGTTACTCCTTTTTTCATTTTATAAATCGGTTAATCGTTTTACTTTTAATTTGTTATTCTGTTCGTAATGCATCTACTGGCTTGACTTTTATGGCGGTTTGAGCAGGAATTAAACCGGCTAATAATCCCGAACCTATTAATATGATTAAAGCAAAAAACACTACTTTCAAATCCACACTTGGATTGGCAAACATCATGTCCTCGCTTGGCATAGAATCCAAAACTGCATTCAAAACCCATAAAACGCCCGTAGCTGTGGCTATCCCAAACATTCCAGCAATGATCGTTAAAAAAATCGCTTCAGATAAAATTTGTGTCCGAATGGCTGCTGGAGTTGCTCCCAAGGCGCGACGAATGCCAATTTCTTTGGTACGTTCTTTTACTACAATCAACATAATATTTGAAATTCCAATTACTCCAGAAAGCAAAACAAGCGTACCAACAAAATAGGCTATAAATCGCAAAATGGCGAATAATCCTTGTACTTTACTAAATTCGGCATACAAATCAAAATTCCCAATGGCTCGGTCATCTGTTGGATTAATAGAATGCCTTCCCTTCATAAACTCAATAATTTTGGGCTTTAAATCGGTGATCGATGCACCATCATTAGCTGTAATTGCCATCCAACCCACAGTGTCTCCAAAATTAAATGCTTGTTGAAAAGTGGTAAAAGGAATAAAAATATTCTTTTGTCCTTCTTCCCCACCTCCTCTGTTGTTTGATTTAGATTTATAAATTCCAACCACCATGAAGTTGACGCCATTAATTTTAATATACGTTCCAATCACTTCTTCGGCAGGTCCGTACATTTCATTGATCACTCCACGGCCAATAACGGCCACTTTCCGCTTCAGGTTGATGTCCTGCTGATTCAAAAAACGCCCAGAAAGCACATCCATGGATTCTTGCTTAATCAACTCGGGATAATCTCCATAAATGGAATACGCACCGGTTTTGGTCCCACGAACCACATTATTTGCCCCTTCGAATCCTCCCAACTGATTGCGCGGCGAGACGTATAATAAATCAGGAAAATTTTCTTTTAAACCTGCAACGTCGGCATTTTTGAAATTAAATTTCCTGTTGGCAGGCAATCCTTTATAAGGTTTTGAAGCGGTTTGAGACCACATAAACATTGTATTGGTTGCAATGCCATCAAAACCTTTTTTTACCCCATTTTCTAAACCATTTCCTGCTGCTAGAAGAATAACCAAAATAAAAATCCCCCAAAAAACACCAAAAGCGGTCAGAATCGTACGAAAGGTATTGGCCGTCAACGCTTCTAAAATCTCCTCCCATTTATCTCTATCTAACATAATTATTCGTCTCTAAGTGCTACAATAGGTTTGATTTTGGCGGCATGATAAGCCGGAAAAAAACCCGCCAACGCCCCTGCAAAAACCAATAAAAAAAGGGTGGTGATGGCCACTCCAAAATCAACTTCAGGATTTAAAAAATAATCGCTTTTCACATAAGGCCCTACTAATTCTAACAGCAATAAACTAGAAAGTAAGCCCACAAAACCCGCAATAGTCGTGATAAAAATAGACTCGTGCAAAATCATTCCAACAATAGAAACAGGTGAAGCGCCTATTGCTTTTCGGATGCCTATTTCCTTGGTCCGTTCTTTTACAATAATCAACATAATATTACTAACCCCAACCACTCCGGCAATGATGGTACAGATACCAACCCACCAAAAGAATAATCGGATGTAGAGATTTAAATCATAAAATTGTTTGGCATTCTCTACAGAATTATTGATACCAATTGCGCTTTCATCATCTGGTGCTACAGTGTTTTTACTTCGTAACAATTGCCCTAATGCTTTTGTAAATTGGGTTGATTGTGCCAATGCCTCCTCGTAAGTTGCTACTTTATTGAGCGTGAATTGCATGTTGCTTATTTTATCGCCCACGCTAAATGCTTTTTGAGTTGTAGTGATAGGTAAATAAATTCTAGACTCTTCACGTTCTCCTGAAGGATCGGTAAAAACCCCAATTACTTTGAAATTGACATTGTTGATAACGATCTCCTCGCCTATAGAATTTTTATCTTTAAACAAATCCAACTTGACTTTTTGACCAATGACCGCTACTTTTTCGTTGTGCAACAAATCATTTTCGTTGATAAAACGACCGCTTACAACGGTCGCATTTTCCAGCGCTAAATAATCTGGATATATGCCACGGTATTGATAATTACCGGTTTCTTTTCCATATACAATAATGCCGTTCCAATACGTGTACACTGCCGCTTTTTTGTCGAGTTGCTCTCCGAATTTTTGAAGGGTAACGTCGTAATCACTATTCCGAAATTGGATTTCTCTGCCTGGATTCAAGCCCTTATATTCTTTGGTGGTTACACCAGACCAAACTTCGATAATGCCTTCGGCGTCACGTTCGAATTGTTTGGCAATGCCGTTTTGCAAGCCTTTTCCGGCGCCAAGCAAAATGACCAAAATAAAAATCCCCGAAGCCACTGAAATGCCGGTCAAGAACGTTCTCAACTTATTTTTGGCAATCGCCTCAAAAATTTCCTGCCAGCGTTCGGTATTAAACATAAGAAGAAGCTCTAACTTG
>JBOFUD010000098.1:0-2185 GCA_051652385.1 Flavobacterium sp. | reverse complement strand
CATAAATAGTAAGATTAGGTATGCATCTTAAATAGGCTATATCGAAAACGCCGTGATGAGTGGCTCCATCCTCGCCAACCAGTCCGGCTCGGTCCAGACAAAAGATTACCGGTAAGTTTTGCAAAGCCACATCGTGAATAACTTGGTCATAGGCTCTTTGCAAAAACGTAGAATAGATATTGCAATACACAATCATGCCTTGGGTAGCCATTCCAGCAGCTAGCGTAACGGCATGCTGTTCTGCAATTCCTACGTCAAAAGCTCGATTTGGAAGTTCGTCCATCATGAATTTTAGGGAGCTTCCCGAGGGCATAGCCGGAGTTATTCCAATAATTTTTTCGTTCATTTTAGCCAAATCTAAAAGCGTTAACCCAAAAACATCTTGATATTTTGGAGGTAAATTTTCTTCAGATTTTGGGAGTAGATGCCCAGTGGAAGCGTCAAATTTCCCCGGTGCATGATATTGCACTTGGTTTTCTTCAGCTTGCTGCAGACCTTTGCCTTTTGTAGTGATTACATGTAGGAATTTTGGGCCTTTTACTGCTTTTAAGCGTTGTAATTCTTTTATAACAGCGTTAAGATCATGACCATCAATCGGGCCAGAATAATCAAAATTCAACGATTTGATCATGTTGTTTTGTCGGTGATTTTTTCCCTCTTTAACGGCGGTTAAATACGCTTTTAGTGCGCCAACACTTGGGTCAATCCCAATAGCATTGTCGTTCAAAATGACTAATAAATTGGCATCGGTTACCCCGGCATGATTCAATCCTTCGAAGGCCATTCCTGAGGCGATTGAAGCGTCACCAATTACTGCAATATGTTGTTTTTTATAGTCACCTTTTAGGTTGGAAGCAATCGCCATCCCTAATGCAGCAGAGATAGAAGTTGAAGAATGGCCAACACCAAAACAATCATAAATGCTTTCGGTTCTTTTTGGAAAACCAGAAATACCATTTTGTTGCCGATTGGTATGGAAAATATTTTTTCTTTCGGTTAGTATTTTGTGACCGTATGCTTGATGGCCTACATCCCAAATTAACAAATCATTTGGAGTGTCAAACACATAATGCAAGGCGATTGTCAATTCTATAACGCCAAGGCTTGCGCCAAGGTGCCCTTCTTTTGCAGCGACAATGTTGATAATGAAATCGCGTAACTCACGAGCTACTTGAGGAAGTTGTACTTCGTCGAGCAAGCGCAAATCTACAGGCGAGTTTATATGTTCGAGTAATTTTGTTTTCATTTATAATTAAAAAGCGAATTTACGGTTTTGTTTTTTATATTTTTGCGATTCACTTAATTATTCCCCTTTTGGGGGTTTGAGGGCTATGATGTATCCTTTCACCGATGAGTATTTTATGAAAAAAGCTTTGCAAGAAGCTGAAATGGCTTTTGACAAAGGTGAAATTCCTGTGGGTGCTATTATTGTAGTGGCTGATAAAGTTATTGCCCGAACTCATAATTTAACCGAATTACTCAACGATGTTACTGCCCATGCGGAAATGCAAGCCATTACTGCAGCTGCCAATTTCTTAGGCGGTAAATATTTGAAAGATTGCACTTTGTATGTGACTTTAGAACCTTGCCAAATGTGCGCAGGGGCTTTGTATTGGAGTCAATTGTCAAAAATTGTTTTTGGTGCCAGCGATACTCATAGAGGATATGAAAAATTGGGGACCCAATTGCATCCCAAAACCACAGTAGTTCGAGGTGTTTTAGCAGCAGAAGCAGCGGATTTGATGAAGCGGTTTTTTGCGAAGAGGAGGAAGTGATTGAACTTCTTAAATCCCTAGCTCGGATAGTAGGAAAAATCTGTATGTGACGGTGTTCGACATATTAGATTGTAACGAATAACCGGACACGAGCGGAGCGAACTGACGAAGTAAATAGTTTCTACTTATCGTTTTTAATTTTAAAAATTTTAACCTTTAAATTCACGAATTAGAATTAATTATAATTTGTGGAAAAAAAAAGACACAAAAAAACCGCTAATCTCACGAAAAGCGGTTTTTGTTTTTTTTAGTCTTCTATAGCATTTCCCTTTTTGTCGTAGAAATGGTATTCTAAATACGTGTAAGCGTCACGTGGTATTATTTTTACCCATTTTTTATGTTCAAAAAACCATTTTGAACGCAAAGATGGAAAACCTTTACTGAGGTAAGCAGCCACAAAAGGGTGCACA
>JBOFUD010000097.1:0-2541 GCA_051652385.1 Flavobacterium sp. | reverse complement strand
AAAACCGAAATAAAAACCGATTCGGCGGTCGTGCCTTTAACTCAGGCTCAGCGAAAGTATGCAGTATCTACTCAATCGGGCTATGTGAATTTGTACACGTTAATGGGGGGCGATGGTTCCATAGTAAAATGGGCCGACGACGAACCTGTTATGGCCAACAAGGATTATACGCATTTTAACCAAAGAGGTTCCAAAAAAGTAGCCGGCATGTTGTACCAACAAATAATGAACGGCTATCAAGAATATAAGCGACTTCGCAGCGCATCAAATGCGGTAAAAGCAAAAATAACCAATGATACTATTACTGCAAATTCCATGCTTTCTAAACCGGAAGAAGGAGATGAAAACTAACGGTATTCTCTTTGTAATGGAAAGTTTTGATAGGTTTTTTAAAAACGTTTTTATACTTGTGCTTATGGTTTTTTCAACAGCAAATGAGATTTCTGGACAAGAATTTTATCCGCAAAGAATTCAAAATGAAAATGAGTTAACCACTTTTTTCGCCAAGTTAAAGGCGCTACAAAGTACCAAAAACGGAAAATTAAATATTGTACATGTGGGAGATTCTCATATTCAAGGCGATGTGATGACGGCCGTAACGCGCCACAATTTACAAAGTGTTTTTGGGAATGCAGGTCGCGGTTTGGTGTTTCCTTATGCTTTGGCACATACGAATGGTTCGCCAGATGTCCGTTTTTCATCCAATGTAAAATGGAGTGCCTATAAAAATATTTTACCTCATAATGATAGTCCTGTTGGAATTACGGGTTTTTCATTAACAAGCAAATCCAAAACTGCGCGTATAGCATTGCTAGTTAAAAATAAAGATTATTTTTTTACTACCCTAAAGCTGCTTACGCCCAACAATGCCGCACTTTTTGAGAGAGCAGGCGAAGCAGAGAAAACGATCTCCATAAAAACAGTGCCCAAAAAAATAGTACATACGATCCGAAAAGGTGAAACACTTTCAACTATTGCTGCTAAATACAATAGTACGACGGCTTTATTGAAAAAGGAAAACAAACTCAATAGCACCAAAATCACCGCGGGCAAAATACTGAAAATACCAACAAATCAAACCGGCGAAAAATCGGTGGTAAGTACACAATACCCTTCCTATCCATTCGAGAAAGGCGAGTCTTGTCATTTTTTTGAATCGGAAAAACCAGTAGATCGTTTCGTTATTTTACCTAATAAAGAAGCGGCTGAATATGCCTTAAACGGTGTGGTTTTGGAGAACAAGGCTCCCGGAATATTGTATCACAACATTGGAGTCAACGGGGCGAAATTTTCAGATTACAATAAATATCCGTTGTTTTTTGATCAGTTAGCAGCGCTACATCCGGATTTGGTTATTGTTTCTTTGGGAACCAACGAATCTTATGGCAAAATTTCACCCTTGGAGTATCTAAAGCAAGTGCAAGAATTTTTGTTGAAAGTGAGAACGCAAAATCCCAAAGCCGATGTTTTGGTCATTACGCCACCACCATCTTATTTGCCGCATCATAAGCTAAATACTTTTGTAGACGACTATGCCAAAAGTTTGGTGAGTTATGCTGCATTAGGTCACTATGCTGTTTGGAATTTGTTTGAAACCTTGGGCGGAATGCACGGGGTGAATGCAATGTATGGCAAAGGATTAATGAGTCCAGACCGCGTGCATTATACCGTAAATGGGTATCAACTGCAAGGCACTATGTTGTCGAATGTGTTACTAAATGCTTTTAAAGAATTTAATAAATAATTACTATTTTGATTACTTTTTCAGATATAACCGTTTGGTTAAAAAATACTTTTGGCACCATAGACGCCGCTCGTTTGAATGAATGGATTACCTATAATCCCAAAGAACCTATTTTATTTAACACCGCTTTTTTCTTAGGATTATTTTTGTTGTTTTATCCCATTTACATTCTTACCACCAAAGCCAAAACTAGGGTGTATAGGCATGTTTATGTTTTCGCTTTTTCTATGTTTTTTTATTACAAATCAAGCGGAATTTATTTTTGTTTGTTGTTGTTTTCTGGTTTAGTGGATTATACCTTGGCTAAGTTTCTTTACGAAGAAACCAAAGAAAGTTATCGTAGATTTTTTCTTATCATAAGCATTGTCTTCAATTTGTCTTTTCTGGGGTATTTCAAATATTCTAATTTTTTAATTGGCAATTACAATTTGTTATTCGAAGGACAAATTCATTTTGTTGATGTGATTTTACCTGTCGGAATCTCGTTCTACACTTTTCAGTCCATGAGTTACATCATCGATATTTACAGACGTGAACTGCAACCTACCAAAAACATGTTGGATTATATGTTTTTCGTGTCGTTTTTTCCACAATTGGTCGCAGGGCCTATCGTTAGAGCTTCCGAGTTTATTCCGCAAATTTACAGTAAAATAAAACTCTCCCGAGAAGATTTTGATTCGGCAATTTTTCTTATCATCGGTGGTTTGATCAAAAAAACCGTGATATCCGATTATATCTCTTTAAATTTTGTCGATCGCGTATTCGATGCGCCTAAAAGCTATACCGCCTTCGAAAAT
>JBOFUD010000096.1:0-2756 GCA_051652385.1 Flavobacterium sp. | reverse complement strand
GAAAGAATCACGCACTCGTTGGTAAAAGGAGTAGATGCTTTTATAGAAATAGATGTGGAAGAAGCTCGATTGGCTGCTGCAAAACCCATTGAAGTGATCGAAATCAACTTGATGACAGGTATGAATGTGGTGGGCGATTTGTTTGGTTCGGGTAAAATGTTTTTGCCGCAAGTAGTAAAATCGGCACGAGTGATGAAAAAAGCGGTAGCGTATCTATTACCATACATAGAAGCGGCGAAACAAGTTGGGGACAAATCAGGCAATGGAAAAATCCTGATGGCAACGGTTAAGGGCGATGTTCACGATATTGGAAAAAATATTGTTTCGGTTGTATTGGCTTGTAATAATTATGAGATAGTTGATTTGGGTGTGATGGTGCCTCCAGAAAAAATTATTGCTGCTGCTATTGAACATGAAGTGGATATTATTGGATTGAGTGGATTGATTACGCCGTCGCTAGACGAAATGGTGTATTTGGCCAAAGAATTAGACAAACGCGGCATGAAAATCCCGGTTATGATTGGTGGAGCCACCACTTCGCGTGCGCATACTGCCGTGAAAATTGCGCCTCAATACAAATCGACGGTGATACATGTCAACGATGCTTCAAGAGCGGTTACCGTTGCTGGGAATTTATTGGATCATAACCGAAAAATTTATGCCAGCGATATCCGTGCTGATTATGATGCGTTTAGAGAAACGTTTTTGAATCGTTCACGCGACAAGAATTTCCTAACCATTGAGCAAGCCCGTAAGAATAAATTGCAATTGGATTGGGACAATTTTACTCCGGTAAAACCCAAAGTAATTGGCAAACAAATTGTAGAAGTGGAGTTGGAAACCTTGGTGCCTTATATCGATTGGACGCCGTTTTTTAGAACTTGGGAATTGTTTGGCAAGTATCCTGCAATTTTAACCGATGAAGTAGTGGGTGAACAAGCAACTTCGGTTTTTGCGGATGCACAAGCCATGTTGAAAGTCATTTTGGAGGAGAAAAAGTTAAGCGCGAAAGGAATCTACGGAATTTTTCCAGCGAATCAAATCAATGATGATGATATTGAGCTCCTTCCGACAACCGATAACCGACAACCAATAACTTTTTTATCCCTTCGCCAACAATCTCAAAAAACAAAAGGAGCTCCAAATATCGCATTAGCCGATTTTATTGCACCAAAAGAAAGTGGAAAAGTCGATTATATGGGTGCCTTTTGTGTCACCACCGGTTTTGGTGTTGATGAATGGGCGGCCGAATTTGAAGCGGCTTTAGACGATTATAACTCGATTATGGTCAAAGCTTTGGCCGATCGTTTTGCAGAAGCCTTTGCCGAATATTTACACGAAAAAATCCGTAAAGAAATTTGGGGATATGCCGCTGATGAGGTATTGAGCAAAGAAGCCTTAATTGAAGAGTCGTATAAAGGGATCCGACCTGCGCCAGGCTACCCAGCTTGTCCCGACCATTTGGAGAAACCTACTATTTGGAAACTCTTAAATGTAGCCGAAGAAATTGGGGTGACTTTGACAGAAAGTATGGCCATGTGGCCGGCTTCTTCGGTCTCGGGTTACTATTTTGGAAATCCAGAAAGTAAGTATTTTGGACTCGGAAAAATTAAAGAAGATCAAGTCATTGATTACGCCAAAAGAAGAAGTGTTTCAACCGATGTCGCCATGAAATGGTTGAATCCGAATATAGCTGATTAAAAAATAGTTGATTGTTGATGGTTTTTAGTTTATGGTTTTGGAATCTGAACAAACAACAACAAACAATAAATAATAAACTTGTAGTATGAAAGTAACACAACATATAGAAAACGCAAAAAGTGAAACGCTGTTTTCTTTTGAAATTATTCCGCCACAAAAAGGCAAAAGCATTCAGGATTTATACGACAATATCGACCCGTTGATGGAGTTTAATCCGCCATTTATTGACGTGACCACTTCTCGCGAGGAGTTTATTTACGTTGATAAAGGCAATGGCTTATTAGAAAAGAAGTTGACAAGAATGCGCCCCGGAACTTTGGGTATTTGTGCTTCGATCAAACATAAATACAATGTCGACACCGTGCCGCACGTGCTTTGCGGTGGATTTACCAAAGAAGAAACCGAGTATTTGTTGGTCGATTGTCACTATTTAGGAATAGATAACGTTATGGCTTTGCGTGGCGATGCCATGAAAGACGAACAGTCGTTTGTGCCCACCAAAGGCGGCAATAAATTTGCGGCTGATTTAGTAAGCCAGATTTATCAATTAAACCAAGGCAAGTACTTGCACGAGGTAATGGACATCGACAACAAAGCCGATTTTTGTATTGGTGTGGCCGGTTATCCCGAGAAGCATTTGGAATCTCCTTCTTTGCAAACCGACTTGAAACGACTCAAAGAAAAAGTGGAAGCCGGAGCGGATTATGTCGTAACTCAAATGTTTTTTGATAATGCCAAGTATTTCGAATTTGTGGCCAAAGCCAGAGAAATGGGCATTACGGTTCCGATTATTCCCGGGATAAAACCCATTGCAGTAGAAAGGCATTTGCAAGTTTTACCACAAATTTTCCGTATCGATTTGCCAGAAGATTTAATTGCAGCGGTCGATAAATGTAAAAACAATGCCGAAATTCGTCAAGTAGGCATCGAATGGGCCATACAGCAATCCATAGAATTAAAAGCAGCAGGAGTTCCCGTTTTGCACTATTATTCCATGGGAAAATCAGAAAACATCAGACAAATTGCGAGTCAGGTTTTTTAAGCCCTAATTTTAA
>JBOFUD010000095.1:0-1820 GCA_051652385.1 Flavobacterium sp. | reverse complement strand
CGTGTAAATAAACGGTCATTCACCAAGAAAGCATAATTGAATTGCGGAATTACAAAAGTGTTGGATAGTTCCCAAATACTCTCGGTTTTCGGTATGAATTTGCTTTCTATGCTTGTTTTCCAGCCCGTATACTGGTAAAACGTACTTGTGTTTATTGGCCGCGGATCATAGATTTTAAACACTCTTTTATCAATAAACCAGCTGGTACTGGCAATTTCTCTAACATCATCTGTGAATGAAATTGTCCACCAAGTGTTTGAAAATGTATCGAGTCGTGTGCCTATACCCAAACTGTATTTTATGTTTTCATCTTTTGTTCCGTAGGCTCCATATCCTTCTAATTTTATTTTCTTGGATAGTTTGTCGTTGGTGATGCCGCCAACTCCTAATCTAAAACCTTCGTAGTTGTTGAAACTTATCAGTTTTTTCAAATCAAAATCAACTATGTTAAGGGGAACGTAGCCGTTGATTATTTTTCGACCAAATAGTAATTTGTTTTCTATGCCATTTTTAATCGAAATACTGTCGATAGCGGCATAGGTTTTTTGACTGCGCAGGTCTAATTCCTCCTTGCGATAGGTTTTCCAAAACGTTTCGGGTTGATGTGTCGCTTTCTCTTGAATTTCAATGGCTAGCGCTGGATGTTTGATGGTTACGGGTGCATTATAATGAATGTCGAAATTGTACGTTTTTGAAAGTAGGTAGCCAACATCCGTGGGTTCATTTCTTCTAGAAATCAACAAATCTTGTTCGTTGCCCTCAAAATGAATCGTTCCTCCTAATATTTTGATTTCGTCATCATTTTTTCCTTTTACAATTTTAAATGTTTTGGCTATTGGGAACCAGATTTTTTCATTTGGTAAGTAGCTAAATTCGTGGGTGCCACTGATGTCTAATACGCCTTTAATACGCATTATGGCCTTGGCAATGGCATAGGTGTTGGTGTCGAGATAAATAATGCCTTCTAGTCCAGCGGCGTTTCTCTTTTTTTTATTTTTAAAATGAATCATGAACGTATTTCTGCCTTCAATGGCCACCGTATCTAATAGTTTGTAGTGATAATGCTCTAATGCATCATCAGAAATTGGACTATTGTATTTGGTTTCAAAAAGCTCATATTTAGGCTCGTAAATTGAAAAAGATTGCAAATTGAAGGCAATAATTTCGTAGATCGGTTGCTTAAAACCCGACATTTTAGTTCCCAAAATGGTTTCTTTCAAATGGGGTGCTTTGTATTGAAATAGCGCGACTTTCTCCGTTTGAAACAAATGCTGTTTACTGATGATTTCTTTGAATTTGTAGTTGGTAGAATCCACTTTTTTCAAAACTCTTCCATAAGTTTTATCTACAAAAAGCGAATCAATTTTTCCGTTGATCGAGTCGGGATTGGCCGTCACGAGGAGTTTGTTATACGACTTAAATGCAAAACTCTTGTTTTTTTGCTGCGGATCGTTATGCGCTTTATTGGCTATTGCTTTGCGAATAATTTGCAAGGCCGCATTTTCTTTAGCGATCAGTACTTCATTTAAGTCATTTGGTTTCTCAAATAAACCTATAACATAAAACGTTTTGTTAGGAAAAAGAGTTTGATTGATGGTAGTGTAGCCCAAATATGAAACGCTAAAATCCGAAATAGGATTGGGGCTTATGAGCTGGAATTTCCCGTCGACATCCGAGATGGTTTGAAAACCCGTGTCGCTGCTAATGCTCGCAAAAGGCAAGGGCTGATTGGTTTTTGCGTCTTTCACCAATCCATTCCATTGGAATTGTGCATGACCTGAGATCGTAAAAAGGAGCAACAACCAACTCAATTGCTTCAT
>JBOFUD010000094.1:0-2230 GCA_051652385.1 Flavobacterium sp. | reverse complement strand
CGGTCGTACCACCAGAATTTATTTCGTTTGGCAAAACGTTCAAAGGATTGTTCTTTTTGTAAAAAAGTCACAAGGGCAGCTGATTTTTTATCAGAATTTTTAAAAGTATATCCCGTACTAGCTTTAGTCCATCCGCCCGCTGTACCAATATTTATTACATTTTTCGTATTGGATTCCCAAAACGGATAGCAGGTCATCGGAATACTTCCTTGTTCTTTTTCGAGTATCGAATACTCTGTGACGCCTAATTGCGTTAGGTACTTTTTTATTTCACTTTCATATTCATCCTTAGGCAAAAGTGTGTGCGAAAAAAGTGTGTATTCAACCAAAGCCATGTTCGGAGCCGAGGGCAAGACGTACATAAATCGTGTATTGCCCTTTTGGGCCACCGAGAAATCCATAAAAGTGGGTGTTTCTGGAGTAAAAACAGGCTCTTTGGTTTGCACAAACCATCCCATAAAATGCTGTTGCAAGACCGGATGCTTTTTTTGCTTGGCCGCAATAGCAGGATTGTAAATACTATTCAGCAGTCGCTTCCCGTAATAGACTTGAGAGGCTGTTTTTACAAAAATTTGCTGTTCGGTTTCTTCAATAGTGACCACTTTTTCGTGAACAAAGCTCACGTTTTTGTGTTGGCGCAACTCGTTTAAAACTTGATTGTAAAAATCGAGTCCGCGTATCATTTGGTAACGATACGGATGAAGCTGTAATTTCCGTTGGTATTCTTCACAAGCAAAGTCGGCCACCTCCCATTGGTGGGCTATAGAGGGTTGCCATTGCGTGGGCTGCGAAGACCAAAAACACCACGTACGATCGTTACTGGTTTTTTCATTTTCGTCGAGTAACAAAATGGTTTTGTTGGCAAAAAAAGGCAATTGCACCATTTTGTAAGCCGTCATTAAAGCAGAGAGTCCCGTGCCAGCAAAAATATAATCGTATGGAAGTGTTTCCTGAGTTGTCATGGCTCAAAAATAAAGAAAACTAGGCTACTTTTCATTAGAAAGCGAGTTGTTTTCTGACGCCCCTACAACTCTCGTGTTTTTTGTCTCCAAAAAAATAGTTATACCTCTTGATCTCTGACAAGAGTCTTCCATATGGCACCACTAGTTGCACGTAAATTTGAACACGAATTTCACGAATTACCACGAATTTATTGGGGATGCTTTTGACTAAAAAGACCTTTTTGTTATCGTTCCTAAACCAAAAATGGATTGACAGACGAAGGAAATGAACGTTAAAAAAACGAATTAGTGGAGAGAAATCATGGGAAAGTTAGTATTTTTGGTTTTTACTAATAATTAATAGGTTGCCATGAAATATCATCAAATAAACAGTGGACTTTTTGTAAAAAACAGACAGAAATTCACTGCTCAAATGAAACCGAATAGTGTTGCGGTTTTTAACTCAAACGACATTTATCCAGTTTCTGCCGATAGTAGTTTGCCTTTTGCACAACACCGAGACATTTTCTATTTATCGGGTGTAGATCAGGAGGAAAGCATTTTATTGTTGTTTCCCGATGCACCTTACGAACACTTGAAAGAAATTCTTTTTGTAAGAGAAACCAATGAACATATTGCGATTTGGGAAGGTGAAAAACTCACCAAAGAACACGCGTTTCAAGTATCGGGAATCAAAACAGTTTTCTGGCTACAAGATTTCGATAAAACATTGAGAGAGATCATGACCTATGCCGAATTGATGTACCTCAACACCAACGAACACTATCGTTCAGCTGTTGAAACCGAAACCCGTGAAGACCGTTTTATCAAAAAATGGAAAGTAAACTATCCAGCGCATTCCGTAGCCAAAAGCAACCCAATTTTGCAACGCATTCGATCAGTCAAAGAAACCGAAGAGCTGGATTTGATTCAACACGCCTGCAACATCACCGAAAAAGGATTCCGTCGTTTGCTTTCGTTTGTAAAGCCCAATGTGATGGAATATGAGGTAGAGGCCGAATTGATTCACGAATTCATACGCAACCGTTCCAAAGGGTTTGCCTATACGCCCATTATCGCTTCGGGAACCAACGCCAATGTCTTGCATTATATCGAAAACAACCAACCTTGTAAAGCGGGCGACTTACTATTGCTAGACATAGCGGCTGAATACGCAAATTACTCCAGCGATTTAACCAGAACCATCCCGGTTTCGGGACGCTATTCTGAAAGACAAAAAGCCGTGTATAATGCCGTACTTCGCGTGAAAAATGAAGCTACAAAAATGC
>JBOFUD010000093.1:0-7703 GCA_051652385.1 Flavobacterium sp. | reverse complement strand
TCATTAATGCCTTGAATTAATTCCATAACCTCATAGGACGTTTTGGTATCTAAAGCTCCAGTAGGCTCATCGGCTAGTAATACTTTGGGGTTGGATGCTAAAGCTCTGGCGATAGCTACCCGTTGTTTTTGCCCTCCCGAAAGCTCGTTGGGTAAATGATGGGAATGACTCTCTAATCCTACTTTTTTCAAAAAAGACATCGCAATTTCGTTGCGTTCTTTTCTTTTTATTCCTTGATAATACAAAGGCATAGCCACATTATCAAGTGCCGATTTGTAATTAATTAAATTGAAAGATTGAAATACAAAGCCTAAAAATTTATTGCGATATTTGGAAGCTATGGTTTCGTTTAAATTTTTAATGGGCACTCCATCCAAGATATAACTTCCGGAGTCGGCCTCGTCGAGAATGCCGAGAATGTTAAGCAAGGTCGATTTTCCTGAACCTGAAGACCCCATGATAGCCACCAATTCGCCTTCTTGAATGTTGAAATTAATTCCTTTCAAAACATGCAATTCGGTGGCTCCCATTTTGTAGGACTTATGTAAATCTTTAATTTCAATCATCTTAACAATTTTTATCAATACCACTACCTTTTACTACAAATTTGTGCTAATAAAAAGGTAAACCTTTGTCGATTCTCAGCTATAAGACTCTTTTGTTTGGAAATTGTTACACGAACTTTTGAAAATATTTGTAATTAAAAATGAAACCTAAAAGGCAAATTGTGACTCTTTAACCCCGATAGCAGCGGCATCCTTTGTTTTTTTTGTTAAAAAAAACAAAGATATAGCGGATAGCGGGACTTTGTTTCCTGGGACTGCCTTTGTTTTCTGTTTCTAAAAATCACTATCGAACTTGGGTTTTTAGTATTTTTACCAAAAAAACAAATAGCTAGATGTCAAAAATTTTCTTCGTTAGTATTTTATTGTTAATAGTTGTCTTATTGGCTAGTTGTTCAACCGCAAATAAAATTGCTACTTTAAAGCCCGAGGCGGACGACGCAATTCCGTTGGTATACGAAAGCGATCCGTCGTATATTAATCTGCCGGTAACCATCAAATTAAAAGACATTGAAAACAAAACCAATGCTTTGCTGAATGGTTTGATTTATGAGGACAATGCTATTGACAGCGACGACATTGAAATAAAAGTTTGGAAAGAAGCTCCCATAACCATCAGTAATGCGCATCAAGGGACGACTGAAAAAATCAAGACCGTTTTACCGTTGAAAGTGTGGGTAAAATACCGTATTGGAACGAAAAAATTAGGGGTGGAACTTTATACATACAAAGAATTTAATTTGAATGGCGTAGTAACTTTGAATAGTGAGGTCAACCTGAACAATTGGCGCATGCAGACGAAAACCGAATTGAAATCATTGGATTGGAAAGAAAGTCCCACTATGCTTGTTTTGGGAAAAAATGTTCCCATTACTTATTTAATTAATCCTGCTGTGAGTCTTTTTCGATCCAAAATAGAAAAGAAAATTGACGAATCGATAGAGAAATCGATGGATTTTAAGCCCAATGTTTTGGAGGCGCTAGAAAAAGTGTGTACGCCCTTTGAAATAAGCCAAGCCTATTCGACTTGGTTAAGAATTACGCCACTAGAAGTGTACACTACCAATGCGCGATTAAAAAACGACACTTTTGTTTTGGAAATGGGAATGAAATGCAACATGGAAACGATTATTGGAGCCAAACCAAGTTCGAAGTATGATAAAAACAAAATAGTGCTCAAACCGGTGGCTCAAATACCGCAACAAATTAATACCAATATTGCCGCAGTGTCCACTTATTTAGAAGCTTCAAAGTTGATGACAAAGAACTTTAGCGGACAAGTTTTTGGCTCCGGAAGTAAAAAAGTGAATGTTCAGAACGTCAACCTTTGGCACAAAAACGGAAAAATGGTCGTTGCCTTAGACATTTTAGGAAGTGTTAACGGTACAATTTACTTAACTGGAATCCCACAATACAACGAAAAAACGAAAGAGATTTATTTTGACAAATTGGATTACGTTTTGGACACCAAAGACAAATTGATAAGAACGGCGAGTTGGCTCGCACAAGGTCTTGTAGTACGCAAAATTGAAGCTAGTTGTAGGTATTCTATCCAACCCAATTTGGAAGAAGGCAAGAAAAGTATGATGGCGTATCTTACTAATTATGCTCCTCTGCCCGGAGTATTTGTGAATGGAAAAATGGAAGATATTCAGTTTCAAAAAATACAATTAACTAATCAAGCAATAATCGCATTTCTCAATATAAAAGGGACAGTAAAAATTACCATCAATGGATTGAAGTAAAAAAAGGCTGTTTCTTTGAGAGAGACAGCCTTTTTTATTAATTCTTTTTACGTTTCATTCTATAGACATAATACCCAATGCCCGCCACTAAAATATAAGGAATTACCATCAGATATACAATTCCGTCATTTACTGCGGCAGCTTTGGTCGCATTGCCTTCACTGGTTAAAGCCGCTCTACACATGGCACATTGTGAATATGATGAAACTTCAACAATAAAAAAACAAATTCCAAAAAGGAGGTATTGTAATTTATTACTTTTCATCTCTTTCCTCTGAATTCTATCGTTAACTAACATAATATGGAGCTATCATTAGGTAAACAATCACGCCAGTTACAGCAACATACAACCAAATAGGAAAAGTGATTTTAGCAATTTTTTTGTGTTTATCAAACTTTTGTGCAAGTGCACGCACATAAGTAATCAGTACCAACGGAATCACAGCAATTGACAATAAAATATGCGTTAAGAGGATAAAGAAATACACATATCGCATAGCACCATCGCCACCATAACTCGTAGAATCGGTCGTCATGTGATAGGCGATATACATGACTAAAAAAGCCAAGGAGCAACCTATAGCGGTTTTCATTAAATTTTCGTGTAGCTTTCGCTTACCCTTCTTGATCGCCATAACTGCGCTCACTAAAACAAATGCTGTAATTCCATTTATGGTAGCATAAATTGGTGGTAAAAAGCGTAATGGCGATACATTTATGCCAAAATCTTTTAATTTCACTTTAAATAATATTGCCACAGCAACTGGGATTAGAACCGATAAAATTATAATCCACTTATTGTATTTTTGTTCAACTGTATTTTGATCCATTTTATTCTTTTAAAAGTAACTTAATATCTTCTTGAATTTCTTTCACTCCTTTTTGATCCAAACCATCGTAGTATAAAATAGGATTTCCAAATTCATCTTTACGACAACGAATGTGACCATTTTTATCAATTAAAGCAAACAAACCTGAGTGTTCGAAACCACCATTCACTTTTTTATTGGCCGCTGCGTATAAATTAAATCCTTTGTTCGCCAAATCAAAAATAGCTGCTTTATCACCCGTTAAAAAATTCCAATTGGAAGATTTAACTCCTAAAGCTTTGGCATGTTCTTTTAAAACAGCCGGAGTATCAGTCGTTGGATCAATGGTCACAGAAACGATTCCGAAATTAGGATTGCCAAAAAATGTTTTCTCGATTTGAAGCATGCTCACATTCATTTTAGGACAAATAGTAGGACAAGAGGTGAAGAAAAATTCTAACACATACACTTTACCTTGATAAAAATTATTGCTAATCAATTTATTGTCCTGATTGGTCAAATCAAAAGAAGGGGCCCTGCCAACATCTACCAAATCAGAAGCTGCGATACCAGCTCCGTTTTTTTTATCTAACCGATTCGCCTCAATAATAGTATCACCTTTTACTTTTTCAACAATTTTAGGAATGGCATACAGTCCAAAAATTAGTATTATAAAGGAGATTCCGATGTACGATTTATTTTTAAACATATTAAAGTTGTTTGGTAGCGTTTTTATTTTTCTTCAAAGCCGCTTTATATTCGTAAAGTAGAATTTTAAAATCGTCCAACATAGCATTACTCAATTCAGCAGGATGAAAGGTGTCGTATCCCTCTACATACTCCTCTTTTTCCTTTCTCCCCCTTAGATTGCGCTCTTTGTCTAGAATAAACACTTTTGAAGTCCCAAGATTCTTATCTAAAGAATCTTTCAACTTAAGTTGGGCATAAAACGCACTTATCTCCTTTGGCTTGGCAAAAACAAAATGCCACTGAGAAACATCTGTAAATGCTTTCAACGCCTCTATCACCGCTTCGGCCTCCTTTTCGGTGCCAATGGGACAAAGCATTACAAACTGTAAATCTTTGAAAGTATGATACCGTTGATAAATCTTTTGATTAAGATTGAATAAGTTTCCCCGATTGGCAAGTAATTGCGAACCCGTGAAACCAAGAACGGTGATTTTGCCATCCAGGCGAATAGCATCTCCCCGCAATGATTTCCAATTTCCAAATTCAGTGACCTTGGGAGTTATGGTAGGCAATTTTGTAAAACTATTTACTCCTGATGCAAAAAACAAATAAGCAACAATTGGTAGAATAAACAAGATAAAAAGGACGCTATTTTTTTTCATTAGTCGTAAGTTGTTGAGGATGTAAAAATAAAAAAAGCTCCGATAGATCGGAGCTCTTTTCTGAATTAATATTTAGTTAAAAATTCCATTTTATGATAGAATTTTTAAAAACCCCGAATACATAATCACCTTCAGTTAGTAGAATAAAAAGTAAATACAGAATTAAAAATATTAGAGGAACAACTACAGCACTTTGTAAAGATTTTTTTTCACCTTCCATGTGCATAAAGGCCCAAACAATATAATATGCTTTGAAAATTGTCAGTATATAAAAGATCCAATTTAAAAGGTTCATTCCAAGAAAATCGGTAAAATATAAAAAATCAGGCTTGATAATCCCCAGGAAAACCTCAACAGTAGTTACTACGGATAATAATCCGAAAACAAACCAAATTCTTTTGGTATTAGAAACGTGTTCGTGTGACATAATAATAAGTTTCTTAAAAATTAAACAAGATAAAATACAGTGAATACAAATACCCAAACTAAATCAACAAAGTGCCAATACAATCCCACTTTTTCGACCATTTCATAACTTTTACGTTTTTCGTAGGTACCCAACAAAACATTGAAAAAGATAATGATGTTGATTACCACACCTGAAAACACGTGAAACCCGTGAAATCCAGTGATAAAGAAAAAGAAATCAGCGAATAACTTACTTCCATACTCATTATGCTGCAAATTTGCTCCCTCAATAACTATTTTAGCATCTGCTAATCTAGCTTCAGACTCTGCTCTTGTTAAAACGAGTTTCGTTTTATCTTTTGTAATAGTCTCGGTTCTTACAAGTAAATCTGGATGCGATTTGAATCCTGCTTGAACTTCTGCAACAGAGTAAGGTGGTAGCGCAGGTTCACTCATAAACCATTTCGCCTTGTCACGCGTTAATCGCTCGCGTTCTTCATGTAAATCAGTGGCAAAATCAGCCAAAGCGACACGTTTTCCGTCTTTATCAACAAATTGAAGCAAACTTCCTCCTGTAGTTTCGACCGCGCCATATTCTCCTTTGATAAAGTTTTTCCATTCCCAAGCTTGAGAACCAACAAATATTAAGCCTCCAATAATGGTTAGAAACATGTAAAGCGCAACTTTATCTTTTTTCATTTGATGCCCAGCATCCACTGCCAAAACCATAGTTACAGAGGAAAAAATTAAAATAAAAGTCATTAACGCTACATAATACATTGGAGCAGAAACCCCGTGCAAAAATGGAAAATGCGTAAATACTTCATCGGCTAAAGGCCATGTTTCGATAAATTTGAATCTAGAAAACCCGTAAGCAGCCAGAAAACCAGAGAAAGTTAAAGCATCTGATACGATAAAAAACCACATCATTAATTTACCATAACTGGCTCCCATTGGCTCATTTGCGCCACCCCAAGTCTTTTCGTCGTTGTTTGCAGTAGTAACTGTCGCTCCCATAAAATTAATTTGTTAAAAAGTTCCCAAATTTATATTTTTTTTCTTATTTAAAGAAATATAAAAACAAAAATAAATAAACCCACAATAGGTCTAGAAAATGCCAATACATTACACCCAATTCAATACCAAGAGATTGAGCTGCATTGTACCTGCGTTTAGAATGATTATAAATAATAATTAGCAAAGAAATCAAACCTCCCGCCAAGTGTAAAAGGTGCATAACCGTCACTATATACAGAAAAGTAGTAGTGATAGAACTTGCGGGACCTGTAAAATAAAAGCCATTCGCTACAATTTCACCAAAGCCTACAAATTGCAAAACAACAAAAGTAATTCCCAATATCAAAGTGAAAATCAACCATTGGGTAGTTGTTTTATGCTGATCTTTTTTAACAGCCCTTTTAGCCAACTGAAACGTAACACTACTTGCCATAATTACGAAGGTACTCACAAGAAACGCTGCCGGTAATTGAAAATCCTTCAACCAATCTACGCGTGATTTACTCACTACAAATGCGCTAGTTAAACCTGCAAACATCATGGTCATACTTACCATTGCAAACAACAAAATCAATTTATAGGATCTTGAAGTCCTAGATTGATATTCCTCTTGAGTCATTATTGTATCCATATTATCTTAAAAATTTATCTGCTATAAATATTAACTGTAACAAGGTGATGTACGATACGCTCACCAACATTAGTGTTCTTGCGGATTTGGCGGTTCGTAATTGATACACCTTTACGGCATAGTACAACATCCAAAGACCCAATAAAAAAATAAAAACGGCTGCTAAAGGTGTTAAAAACAAAGCGCCGGTATAGCCAAACATAGGCAAAAGCGAGGCGATCATTAACCAAATGGTGTATAAAATAATCTGCAATGCTGTACCATTATCGCGCTTTCCGGTGGGCAACATATAAAAACCCGCTTTTTCATAATCTTCATACAAAAACCAACCAATGGCCCAAAAATGCGGGAATTGCCAAAAAAACTGAATTAAAAACAACGTCCCTGCTTCAATACCAAAATTACCGGTAGCGGCAACCCAACCCAACATAAAAGGGATCGCTCCCGGAAAAGCTCCCACAAAAACAGACAATGAAGTCATTGTTTTTAAAGGCGTATAAACACTAGTATACAAAAAAATAGAAATCGCGCCAAACATCGCCGACTTTTCATTAATACTGTACAACAAACCTAGCCCAAGGAGCGTTAATAGCGTTGCGGCTATCAGCGCAACACTAGGTTTCATTCTACCCGAAGCTACTGGTCGATCTTTGGTTCTATCCATCAAGGCATCCAAATCCTTTTCGATCACTTGGTTGTACGCATTGGAGGCGCCTACCATGCAATACCCCCCAACTGCAAGTTTAGCTAGAACCCACCAAGTGCCGGATGAAAAACTATCTGTACCCAACACAAAACCCGCGATAGATGAAAAAACAACACTGATGGCTAATCCTGCTTTTGTGATTGCTTTAAAATCAATATAAATGGATTGTAGCGAATTTAATTTTGTCAAAGCGTTTATAACTATTGTTAATTTAAATAAAAATTTTTGCAAAAGTAGCTTTTCAAAAAGGATTTGACAAAAAACAAATCATAAAAAAAAAGATCAAAAAAACAGCTGCCTAATAATCGAAATAGAAATTAAAAATATCCGTTCGAACTCCCATAGTAAACCAATTGGTACTTTGACTAAAAGTTAAAAGTGTATTTTGAGAAGGATCAAAAGTTCGGTAAATATAGCTGGCAAAAAGTTTTAAATTGGTAGCTGGATTAACCAAGTACCCACCCTGAATATC
>JBOFUD010000092.1:0-8898 GCA_051652385.1 Flavobacterium sp. | reverse complement strand
ACATTATTCAACATTGAACGGAATAAGTTGAACGCTTCTAATTTGTAAATAAGCAACGGATCTTTTTGTTCGTGAACGGCCAATTGAACCGATTGTTTCAATTCGTCCATCTTGCGTAAATGTTTTTTCCAAGCTTCGTCAACGATGGCCAAAGTGATGTTTTTTTCAAAATCAGCTACCAATTGAGCGCCTTGCGTATCATACGCTTTTTTCAAATTGGTCACCACATTCAATGATTTGATGCCGTCTGAGAAAGGAACTACAATACGTTCGAATTGGTTGTTTTGATCTTCGTACACACTTTGAATAATCGGGAAGGCTTCTCTAGCGCTTCTTGCAGTTTTTTCAGTATAAAAATCTAAAGTGGCTTTGTAAATTTTACCTGTTAATTCGATGTCATTCAGTTTTGCGAAATCAGCTTCACTTACTGGTGATGTGATAGAGAAATAACGAATCAATTCAAATTCGAAATTTTTGAAATCGTTGCTTAATTTATTGTTGGTAACAATCAATTCGCAAGTGTCATACAACATATTGGCGATGTCTAGTTTTAGACGCTCTCCGTGCAACGCATGACGACGACGTTTGTACACCACTTCACGTTGAGCGTTCATGACGTCATCATATTCTAACAAACGTTTACGAACCCCAAAGTTGTTTTCTTCTACTTTTTTCTGAGCGCGTTCGATCGATTTGGTCATCATAGAATGCTGAATTACTTCGCCTTCTTGCAATCCCATACGGTCCATTACTTTGGCGACTCTTTCCGATCCAAACAAACGCATCAAGTTATCTTCTAGCGAAACATAAAACTGAGAACTTCCCGGATCCCCTTGACGACCTGCACGACCACGTAACTGACGATCCACACGACGTGAATCGTGACGCTCTGTTCCGATAATGGCTAATCCACCCGCTGCTTTTACTTCAGCCGATAATTTGATATCTGTTCCACGACCAGCCATATTGGTAGCAATAGTCACTACGCCTGGTTTTCCTGCTTCCTCAACAATTTGCGCCTCTTGTTTGTGCATTTTTGCATTCAATACGTTGTGCGTTACCCCACGCATTTTTAGCATTCTACTCAATAATTCTGAAATTTCAACCGAGGTAGTTCCAATTAATACTGGTCTTCCTGCTTTGGATAATTCCGTCACATCTTCGATAACGGCATTGAATTTTTCACGAGTAGTTTTGTAAATCAAATCGTCTTTGTCAATTCTGGCCATTCCTCTGTTGGTCGGAATTTCAACTACGTCTAATTTATAGATTTGCCACAACTCACCGGCTTCTGT
Source organism: Flavobacterium sp. (assembly GCA_051652385.1). GTDB lineage: Bacteria > Bacteroidota > Bacteroidia > Flavobacteriales > Flavobacteriaceae > Flavobacterium. The sequence continues at coordinate 7,603 of JBOFUD010000092.1, read as the reverse complement.
CACCGCGGTTCCAGTCATACCACCCAATTTGTTGTACATTCTGAAGTAGTTTTGCAAGGTAACCGTTGCAAATGTTTGAGTAGCCGCTTCAATTTTTACATTTTCTTTGGCTTCAATGGCTTGGTGCAATCCGTCTGAATAACGGCGTCCATCCATAATACGTCCGGTTTGCTCATCTACAATCATGATTTTATTGTCCATGATGACATATTCTACATCTTTTTCAAAAAGAGAATAGGCTTTTAGTAATTGAGTCAAGGTGTGTATACGTTCGCTTTTTACTCCAAAATCTTGGAATAGTCTTTCTTTTGCTTCTGCTTCTGCATCTGCATCCAGTTTTTGTTTTTCGATAGCTGCAATTTCAGTTCCGATATCTGGAAGCACGAAAAAGTCTGCATCGGTATCACCAGAAAGGAATTGGATCCCATTGTCGGTCAATTCTACCTGATTGTTTTTTTCTTCGATAACGAAATACAAACCTGCATCCACCACATGCATTTCGCGATTGTTGTCTTGCATGTATTGGTTTTCGGTTTTTTGAAGCAATTGTTTGATGCCTTCTTCACTCAAAAATTTAATCAATGCTTTGTTTTTCGGTAAACTTCTGTAGGCTCTTAATAAATTGAATCCACCTTCTTTCGTATTTCCTTCTTTGATTAATTTTTTAGCTTCTGTCAAAAATCCATTAGACAATTGGCGTTGCAAACTCACTAAGTTTTCGATTTTTGGCTTCAATTCATTAAATTCATGGCGATCTCCTTGCGGAACTGGGCCAGAAATAATCAAAGGTGTTCTAGCGTCGTCAATCAAAACCGAATCCACCTCATCGACAATGGCGTAATTGTGTTTGCGTTGCACTAAATCCTCTGGCGAATGGGCCATATTGTCTCTTAGGTAATCAAAACCAAATTCGTTGTTGGTTCCGTAGGTAATATCGGCGTCGTAGGCTTTTTTTCTTTCTTCTGAATTGGGTTGATGATTGTCGATACAATCCACCGTTAAGCCATGGAATTCGAATAAAGGCGCTTTCCAAGTACTATCACGTTTGGCCAAGTAATCATTTACGGTTACTAAGTGTACCCCGTTTCCTGTAAGTGCATTTAAGTATAAAGGAAGAGTAGCTACTAATGTTTTTCCTTCCCCTGTTTGCATCTCCGAAATTTTACCTTGATGCAGCACCATTCCACCAATCAACTGTACGTCGTAGTGAATCATGTCCCAAGTGATTTCTTTTCCAGCAGCATTCCATGAATTGGCCCAATTGGCGGTATCTCCCACAATGTTGATATAGCTTTTGGTAGCCGATAATTCACGGTCTTTTGGGGTAGCGCTCACGCTAATGGTGGTATTTTCTTTAAAACGACGGGCGGTTTCTTTTACCACCGCAAAGGCTTCTGGTAAAATGTCCATCAATACTTTTTCAGAAATATCATACGCTTCTTTTTCTAGCGCATCAATAGCGATATAAATATCCTCTCTTTTGTCGATATCAGAAATATTTTCTACTTCCTCCTTCAATGCAGCAATTTTGTTGTCCTTTTCGGCTCTAGCTTGTTTGATTTTTTCTTTGAAGAACGTAGTTTTTGCTCTTAATTCGTCGTGAGAAAGGGCTTGCAAGCTGCTCTCAAAAGTTTTTACTTTATTTAAATAAGGTTGTAACGCTTTAACGTCTTTTTGAGATTTATCGCCTACAAATACTTTTAGTATGCTATTTATGAAACTCATGATTTAGTTGTATTTCTGTTTTATATTTTGTTTTTTCTGAACAAAAAAAAAGTCTCTTTTTGGAGACTTTTTCTTAGTTTTTTAGTATTCATCCTCGTTCCAAAGATAATCTTCGTCGGTTGGATAATCTGGCCATATTTCTTCCATTGATTCATATATCTCGCCTTCGTCTTCGATTGACTGAAGGTTTTCTACTACTTCTAATGGAGCTCCTGCTCTAATAGCGTAGTCAATAAGTTCGTCTTTGTTAGCAGGCCATGGTGCATCGCTTAAATAAGATGCTAATTCTAATGTCCAATACATATTTTGTCGATTTAATTTGTGCAAAAATAAATTTTTTACGGAATAAAACAAGTAAAAAGGAATTTATTTTTGTGTAAAGTTAAGAACGTTAATTTTTTAAAATCCAAAAAAAGAAATTCCAAATTCCAAAAAAAGAAATTCAAATTCCAAAAAAGAAATTACTATCTCTAAACTTTGGCTTAGAAGGATTGGAATTTGGGATTTAAAAATTGGAATTTTACGAAAGTTTTTACTTTCTAGGAATCCATTTTACTTCCTCTGCCTTTAGATCCAAAGTCAACTTTCGTGCCAACACAAAGAGATAGTCAGAAAGACGGTTGAGGTACTGAATAGCAATCGGTGCCACAGGCTCATTATGGCTTAAATGTACGGCTAATCGCTCGGCACGTCGGCAAACACAACGCGCAATATGACAATATGACACGGTAGTATGTCCGCCGGGTAACACAAAATGAGTCATGGGAGGGAGTTGGGCTTCCATGGTATCGATTTCAATTTCTAAAAATTCGATGTCTTGTTCTACAATCCCTAGTTTTTTTAAGCGCAATTCTCCGTTTTTGAGTACTTCCTTTTCGGGAGGCGTGGCTAGAATAGCCCCAATGGTAAACAAACGATCTTGAATTTCGATTAATGTGTTTTTGTAGTGATGGTTTATTTCTTGGTCTCGAATTAGCCCGACATGAGAGTTTAGTTCGTCAATAGTGCCATAACTTTCAATACGTGCATGGTCTTTGGGTACTCTTGTGCCGCCAAATAGGGCTGTGGTTCCTGAATCCCCTGTTTTAGTATATACTTTCATTAAGGTAAGTGTTCTTGGTTTATTTGTGTCACGACTTTTTGCCCGCGTAAATATAAAAAAAGACCGCTAATAGCAGTCTGTTTTTGGTGGATAAATAAAATTTAAAAGCCGAAAATGTCTTCTAGAGACACTTTCTTTACTTCCCCTAATTTTTTCATTTCATTCATGTCAATTTTATTTTCAGAGGCAACAATGGCATAGTGATAGGGTTTGTTGGCAATATAATTGTTATGAAATGTTTTGATGTCATTCATAGAAATTTGATCTACAGTAGAGAATGTTTTTTTTCTGGTATCCTCTTTTAGCCCAAGTTGCTGAGCTGCCAGGTAATTAAAAATAATATTGTCTTGTGTAATTCTCTCGGTTTGTATGTCTTTTTTTACTTGACCTTTAGCTAATTTTAAATTTTCCGTTACTTGAGGTAAGTCGTTCAAAAGTTCATTCATGGCTGTTGTGGCCTCTTTGAATTTGTCTGCTTGACTACCTACATAATTCAAAACCATGTAACTGTCTTCTTTCTTTTGTGGCTCCATATAAAAGCCGTACGTGTTGTAGGCTAGGGCTTTGCTTTCTCTAATAGTTTGAAAAACTACAGATCCCATTCCGCCACCAAAATAGTTATTGAATACGTTAATTATCGTGTTTTTGTTGGCATCATACGTTTCAGTAGTTCTTACCCAACGTGTTTCGGCTTGCACCATGTCATAATTGGTAAAATACACTTGATTTTGGGTTTGAACCAAAGGCTTAAAGATTTTGGCTGCTGGTGGGGCAGTAAAATTTGCTGGAACTTTATGTAGTAATGTTAGTTGTTTTACAAATGTAGCCAATGGAGCTGGACCATAATAAATGATCGTTTGCTCGTAATTGTTCAGGCTTTTTAAACGGCTCATTAGGTCTTCGCTTGTCAAGGCTTCTAATTCAGAGGGAGTTAAAACAGCATTGAATTTATTCAAAGGGCCATAAGTAGCGTAGCTTGTTAATCCTTGTAATATTGCATTTTTATTTGCTTTTATATCCTTCCTAGATTTGGCAATCCTAGATTTTAGGGCTTTTAAAGCATTTTCATCTGCTTTGGCATTTGATATTATGTCTTCGTATAATTGCACTGCTTTTTCAAAATTTTCTTGTAGGCCTTCAATACTTACGGTGGTATATTCATCGCTAGTAGCGATTGTAAAACTACAAGCAACTTTATAAAAAGCCTTTGAAATTTGTTCGGCTGTCATTGTATCGGTACCTAAAAATTGAAGGTACTGTGCCGCTAAAGCTTGTTTTAAGTCATTTAAAGTACCAATTTTATAACGGTATTTTAATCTGAAAATGGAGTTGTCTTTGTTTTGAACATAAAGCACCTCTGCTTTTTCAATTTTAGATTTCTTAAGGTCTTTGTTGTAATCCAAGAAAATAGGTAGTGAAGCAATACTTGGAATGGCGTTGACTTGTTGTAAGAATTCAGATTGTTTGTCCGCATTGGTTTCAATAGGAGTAATTTGTGGTTTTTCGATGGTAACCTTATTTTTGTTTTCTCCTTTTCTTTTGAACACAACTACATAATTGTCTCCGAAATATTTGTTAGCAAAGGCAACGATGTCTTCTTTTTTTATTTTGGACAAATCGTCCACATAAGCCACTTGCTTTTTCCAGTCTAATGCTGAAGTAAAATTGCTCATTAAATTACTAGCACGCTCACCATATTTTTCGGTTTCGTAAATTTTATCTTTTTTGATGTTGTTGATAATTGAAGGAATTAAAGTATCGTCGAAATTTCCTTTCTTGAGATTTTCAATCTCAGCTAATACCAATGTTTTGGCTTCTTCCAAAGTTTGGCCTGTCGTGGGTGCAGCGGATAAATAGAGTACGCTATAATCAATTAGGCTATAATTGAATGCGCTTGCCCGTAGCATTTTTTGTTTTTTTACTAAGTTTAGGTCCAACAAACCCGCTTTGCCATTCGTAAGCACTTGTCCAACTAAATTTGCCAATAAAGCATCTTTATCTTGATTTCCAGGGAGACGAAACCCCATAGTTAAACTTTCGGCATCTGGCCCAACTACCTCAACAGCTATAGGTGCCGATATTGGAGCTTCTGGTTCAAAAGTATATTTTTCAATCGCTTTGGGTTGCATGTACGCAAAAGCTTTGTCGATTTTCGCAATGACCTCGTCTGGATTAAAATCACCCGACATGATAATTCCCATATTATTTGGGACATAGTATTTGTTGAAATACTTTCTTATTTCGATTAAAGATGGATTTTTTAAATGCTCAATTGTACCAATGGTGGTTTGTAATCCATAATTGTGTTTTTTGAACAGGTTTGCAAATAAAGCTTCGGTCACTTTGCGACCATCGCTATCCAATGTTCTGTTTTTTTCTTCATAAACCGCTTCTAATTCGGTATGAAAAATTCTTAGAATTGGATTTCTAAAACGTTCCGCTTGTACGGCCAAATATTTGTCCAAAGAACTACTTGGAACATCATCAGTATATACCGTTTGCTCAAACGAAGTAAAGGCATTGGTGCCTTGTGCTCCCATGGCAGACATCATTTTGTCGTACTCATTGGCAATAGAATACTTGCTGGCTATTCCTGAAGTTTGATCGATTTTCTTATAAATTTCTTTTCTTTCGATGCTGTCTTTTGATTTGTTGAATTGCTCATACAGAGCGTCAATTTTGTCCAATTCAGCTTTTTCTTTAGCCCAATCCAAGGTTCCGTATTTATCGGTTCCTTTGAATAGCATGTGCTCTAAATAATGTGCCAATCCAGTATTGGTAGCGGGATCGGTTTTGCTTCCGGCTTTGATAGCAATGTAAGCCTGAATACGAGGGTCTTTTTTTGTAGGACTTAGAATTACGGTTAAACCGTTTTTTAAAGTGTAAAAACGAGCTTTAGTAGCATCATTCGTAACATATTTGTAGGCATATCCATTGCCTGAAGCTTCTTTCCATTCAATTGCATCTTGGGCTACCACCGGCGAAATGGAGTATAGGAACAATAAAGTTAAAATTGGTTTTTTAAACATGTTTTTGGTTTTTTGGTTTGTAAGGTTTATTTGGTAGTGTCTGTTTCAATCAATCCATCGCGCAAACGGATGATGCGGTGGGCATATGCCGCTATATCTTCCTCGTGAGTAACCAAAATCACCGTATTTCCTTCTGCGTGAATATCTCCAAATAATTTCATGATTTCGACAGAAGTTTTACTGTCCAAGTTTCCGGTGGGTTCATCGGCCAGAATAATGGAGGGTTTGTTGACCAAAGCTCTTGCTATTGCCACACGTTGCCGTTGCCCTCCCGATAATTGGTTCGGTTGGTGGTCCATTCGATCTGATAAATTGACTTGGGTCAACACTTCGGTAGCTCGAGTCACACGTTCCGACTTTGAAAAACCGGCATAAATCATCGGCAAAGCTACATTGTCTAATGCAGTTGTTCTGGGTAAAAGATTAAAGGTTTGAAATACAAAACCAATTTCTTTGTTTCGAATTTCGGCCAATTCATCATCACGCATTTTACTTACATCCTTGCCGTTCAAAATATAATTACCGGAAGTTGGCGTATCCAAACAACCCAAAAGATTCATCAAAGTCGATTTTCCAGATCCTGAGGGACCCATAAGTGCAACGTATTCGCCTTTATTGATGATCAAATCAATACCTTTTAATACATAAACGGTTTCGTTTCCTAGTTGAAAATCTCTTTTAATATTGGTAATTTTTATTAGTGGTTCTGCCATTAGAAATAGAATTAAAATTGATGTTCTTGTTTTTTTGCCTTAAATACAAATCATTACAACGTACCGATTAGTCTTGACGTACTGTTTTTTGTTACACTATCCAATGGCAATTTGCTTACAAAATTACCGACTGATTTTGTAAATTGTCGTGATCTTTTTCAATATCGTGTCAAAGTCGATTTTTAAATCAATCAATTTTCCACTTGCCATGTCAAAAACCCACCCGTAAACAATCAGATTTCGTTCTAAATTGGCTTTGTGTATTTCAGCCATTTTTATAATATTGATGCATTGTTCCTGAACATTTAGTTCAACAAGTCGGCGGTTTCTCTCCTCTTGAGTCGCTATGGCTTCTAATTCATCAAAATGAAGACGATAAATATCTCTAATATTTCGTAACCACGGATTTAACAATCCCAAATCCGATTGTTGCATTGCGGCTGCAATCCCTCCACAACCGTAATGACCACAAACGATAATGTGTTTTACTTTAAGATGATTTACCGCATAATTGATAACCGACATAGAATTCAAATCGGTATTGGGCACCAAATTGGCAATATTGCGATGTACGAAAACATCTCCCGGTCGCAATCCCATCAATTCTTCGGCGGTCACTCTACTATCAGAGCAACCAATATATAAAAAATCAGGCTCTTGTTTTTTAGCTAAATTTTTAAAAAAATGAGGGTCATCTTTCAAGTGTTCTTTGATCCATTTTTTGTTGTTTTTGAAAAGTTGTTCAATCTTCATATTCTTTTTTTATTTTTTCCTAGCTACACGCGAATTACAAAATGCTCCTTGGCTTGTTCTGTCCTAAAAAACACCAAACCCCACTGAAACGTGTCAATTGTTACCCGTGTTTTTGGATGTTTTTTTATGGCTTCCCAAGCTTCTTCCATGTCTGCAGACCAATGAATATCATCAAAAACCCAAACACTATCATTATGTGTTGTTGGTAGTAATTGTTCAAAATAGGCCAAAGTCGCTTTTTTGGCATGGTTTCCATCAAAATAAACCAAATCATATTTTTT
>JBOFUD010000091.1:0-1644 GCA_051652385.1 Flavobacterium sp. | reverse complement strand
CCTTCTTGGTGGATTCGTTTGACATTTTCGGAAGTGAGGGTTTTAAACCAAGGATTGATGGAAGTTGCCTTAAGTTGATGCGCCATCGGAAGTGCATCCAGTGGATTTTCTTCGGTTAAAACATCAATGGCTATTTTGGTATCGAGTTTTCGATAGGTTTCTAGTTCATCCCAAAGAAAACTTGAAATGATAAAGTCAGCTGTTTTCCAGCCTTTTTCACCAAAAGCTGCCACGATTTTGTGGGTTGCCTCGGCGGTATTTTTGCCTTTCAATTCAATATTCAAAGGCACTTTTCGGTTGATAGTGGTTATGATTTCCTCGAGTGTCGGAATGTGATGTCCGCCTTTTACAATTACTTTTTGCAAGGCTTCGAAAGTGTAGTTTTCTATTGGTCCTTTCGCATCGGTTAGGCTATCCAAAATATCGTCATGAAAAACCATGACTTCTCCGGTTTTGATGACAAATACATCAATTTCAATCCTATCCACGCCCATGTCTAGTGCTTTTTGAATGGCGGGAACGGTGTTTTGGGTTTCGTGTCCCATGGCGCCTCTATGGCCAATGTTGAGTGGTTGATGCATGGTGGTACAACTTGTTATGGCTGCAAAAATAAGCCAAAGATACGAGGGAAATTTCATGTTTTTTCTTTTGGTCTAAAATAGGGAAAAGCAATTACTTCTTGGCTAAATAGTAAGTTATCATTGTTTTATGTTTTTTGTAAAGTCAACCGCAAGGTGCGCAAAGATGTACGCAAGGAACGCAAAGTATAAAAGTACAAAAGTACTTCTTCTTTTTTCTTTTTGAAAAAAAACCGCGAATTCACAAATTTCGCTCCCTACTTGGAAATGAATTTGCGAATTTGCGGTCTTAGAACTTTTATGAATTTTTTATTTCTTGGCTTCCAAAAGCACAAAAGTAAAGTTGGAATCAATCGTCACTTTTCCGTTTTTTACTTTAGCAGTTTTGTTGGAATAGGCATCGCGAACGGTGATTCCGTTTTTGAAAATAGTCCCTACTGGAATTTCTTTTTTACCTGGTTTAACATCTAATGCAACTACCACTTGATCGGTGTAGTTGTCTTTTGAATATTGACGGCTAAAAACATAAGGTGTAGCCGAAATTTGTTGATGGACCCCAGCTCCAATTGCGGGATGATTTTTTCTGAATTGCCCAAGTTTTTGCCAATGTGCCAATGTTTTTTGAGTTTCAGGATTGGTTTTTATATCGTCCCAATTCATAAATGAACGCAAAGTTGCATCGCCTTGAGTGCCATCGATTACCAATGGTCGTGCAGATTCATCGCCATAATAGACTTGGGAAATACCTGGAGAAAGCAATAATTTGGTGCCACTTTCGATGGTTTTTTCTCTTTTTGGATCAAAAGGCCCTCCGTCATCATGCGAGGATAAATAATTTAAAACGCTGTAGCCTTTGAGTTCACTATTCAATTTGGAACTGTATTTTGAGAAAATGGATTCATAATCGTTTTTAGCATCCCATTTGAACTCAAAATTGATCATGTTGTTGAAGCCATTTTGGAAATAATTGATTTTTTTATCGCCAAAATCAAAATCTTGTCCACCGCTAATCCCGTAGTTGTATACCTCGGCTATGGTAAAGAAATTGTTGTTGTCTAACACTTTG
>JBOFUD010000090.1:0-18582 GCA_051652385.1 Flavobacterium sp. | reverse complement strand
TTTCTTGATGGATGTAGAGGAGTAGTGATTTGTTACCTAAATGCCTACAGTGTTTACATTAGATATCAAGCCTTAGAAAAAATTACTTTTTCCAGAATTTAAGCTTCTTTTTTAAACGTTTCTTTCGGTAAAATCTTTCTTGAAATTCAGCCGTAAATCGCCACAATGTCGCAAAAATGTCCTTTTCAGATGTTTTATACAATTTTGCATATTCATGACTCATTACTGCTATCATTTCTTTTTTTGGAGTGAGTCGACATAAATTCTTCATACGCATTTCAAAAGTCATTGCTTCATGAAATTTCATTCGGTTCAAATCCACAAGAAAAAAATCATAACTACCTTGACTATTTTTTTTAATCAAAGTATTGCCTGGAGAATGATCCAAAAACTCCACTCCTTTTTCATGTAAATGGAAACAAAAATGAGTGAATTGTCTTAAAATGTTGTCATGATCAGGATAATCAGGTATTTCTACCAATTCGCGAAAAGTTAGCTCAGTCTGTAAATGTTCGCTTACATAGTAGCTATTAGTCAACCCCAACCAATTATAATTTTCAAGATATGCCATGGGTTGTGGCGTTCCAATTCCTTTTTCTAGCAAAGTGGTGGCGTATTCAAAAGAACGCCTCGCTTTGGATTTTCTAAAATATCCGTAAGCAACTTTATTTATAAAATGCGGTATTTTGAAAGACTTGACATTTATAACTATGTCGTCCAGCTTAAATAGCTTTATTTTATTACGATCACCATTTCCAAAAATAGTACCCGATGTAGCAAAAGAATTAATTGCATTATGGATTTCTTCAGCATTGCTTTGAAAAACGGAGTTGGTTTGAAATTTCATTTGCTAAATTTTAGTGCTGCAAAAATACACAACTAGGATGTATTACTTCTAATTACTGGTTACTTTTACCCGATAAACCTCTGCGTTTTCGGTACTGGAATATACTCTTAAAGGAGTATTTCAACCATTGTGAAAAATTATTGTATTCAATAAACCATTTTGACACACGCAGTCTTTTTTCATTTTCTATAATCGCCTTGATCTCATTGATATTTTTACTTGAAAAAAAACCTAATTTCTTCCATTTTTTAGCCTGAAGGTAATAAAAGTCTTTGTAGTCATTATAGTTGTTTTCAGTAACAGCAAGCCATTTGTCAAGAAATCCTTTATCAACATCAACGTTATGCCCCCAATTGTCAAGTTTGAATCTCAAATCAGCCTCTGACCTTGACAACGATTCATGTAAAACAATAGTATCGGTATAAATCTGTCGTTCTTTAATTCTACGTCCGCTTTTATAATTTGGATAATTGGTAGCGAAGATGGCTTTCAAAGGCTTATCAACATATAAAATACCACTAGCTGTGTACTTGTAAAGCATTACCCAAAAAGCACAAATTTGTATCGGTCTTCGCTCGGGATGAATCAAATAAGCATCGTACCGCCTTAAGTGACTAACAAATTTTTTAAAATCAACAAAATATTCATCACAGTCAATTTGAACAATCCAATTTCCGATTCCCATTTTATCGGCAAGCATTTTTCTTTCTCTAATTTCACATTCCATGGATGTTAACTCCGGAACATAAAAATCATCTTCATAAATAACCACTTTTTTATCTACATCAAATGCCTTGATCCACTCAAAGAAGGAATTATCGATACTGAATCGATTTCCACTCCAAGTATTTCTGTTGACATCAATGGCAATAAAAACACCATCAGACTCATTATACACTGTTGGAAGAGAGGTTTTTAATAATTCATAATCATATGAAACCAGATAACCTGTTTGTATTTTACCCGCCATTTTTGAGCCTTGTAAGTTAAAAGATCTGCAAATTAGTATTAATTATCTAATTTTACCGCATGAAAAAGGAATATGATTACCTCATTGTGGGTTCTGGTTTGTTTGGAAGCGTCTTTGCACATGAGGCAAACAAGGCAGGTAAAAAATGCTTAGTGTTAGATAAAAGAGATCACTTAGGCGGCAACGTGTACTGTGAAAAAGTAGCAGATATCAATGTTCATAAATATGGTGCTCATATTTTTCATACCAATGACAAAAATCTTTGGGAATATGTCAATCAATTTGTTGAATTCAACCATTATATCAATGCTCCACTTGCCTTTACCAAGGGAAAGCTGTATAACCTACCTTTTAATATGAACACTTTTTATCAATTATGGGGAACCAAAACGCCGGAGGAAGCGCAGGCAAAAATTGATGAACAAATAGAAATCTATGGCGTAAAAGAACCCAAAAATTTAGAAGAGCAAGCACTATCGTTAGTTGGAAAAGACATTTATGAAAACTTCATAAAAGAGTATACCGAAAAGCAATGGGGTCGTAAAGCGTCTGAGCTACCTGCGTTCATTATTAAACGGTTACCCGTTCGATTTACTTTTGATAACAATTACTTTAACGACAAATACCAAGGCATTCCAATTGGTGGATATAACAAATTGATTGATGGTTTACTAGAAGGTATTGAATACAAAACCAACATAGACTATTTTAAAGAAAAAGAATATTACAGTAATCTAGCTTCAAAAATTGTGTTTACCGGAAAAATAGATGAGTACTATGATTTTCGATTTGGGGTGTTACAATACCGTTCCTTACGTTTTGAAAATGAGACTTTGGATCTTAAAAATTTTCAAGGAAATGCTGTTGTAAATTATAATGATGCTGAATATGACTTTACCCGTGTTATTGAACACAAACATTTCGAATTTGGAGATCAACCCCAAACGGTGATTACAAAAGAATATCCACAAGAATGGAATCCCGGAGACGAACCCTTTTATCCTATCAATGACCACCAAAATCAATCGCTGTTTGAAGCATATAAACAACTTTCGCTTCAAGAAAAAAACGTAATTTTTGGGGGAAGGCTTGCCGAATACAAGTATTATGACATGCATCAAGTAATTGCTTCCGCACTACACAAATCAAAAATAGAACTTCAGAATGACTAAAATTTTCATTGTTACGCACGAAAAAAATCCAATATTGACAGATGACATTTTAGAACCCATTCAGGTAGGTAAAAATGCTATGATACAGAGAAAAATGTTGAGGGATGACACTTTAATAAACATTACCAATAGAAATAATAATTTTTGCGAATTGACGGCAGCCTATTGGATTTGGAAGAACTACACTGATGCAGAAATTGTAGGTATTTGTCACTATAGGAGGTATTTTAACTTTTTTAACCCGATTTACAATCTAAAACCATCGGCTCAAAAAAAAATAAGTGTCGCACAATTCAAAGAAAGTAAAACGTTCAAAAGTCCTTCAAATGTTTTAAATAAAAAAATCGCCTCCATACTAACTACCCATGATATAATATTGGCAAGACCTTATAAATTCAAAAAAAACACCTTAAGCGAAAATTACTGCGAGGATCATAGGCCAGAAGATTGGGCATTGACCAAAAAAATAATCAGTAAAAAATATCCTCATTACAGCGAAAGTGTAAAACTGTTTTTAGATGAAGGAACTAGATTTCATATTGGTAACATGCTAATTTGTTCAAAAACGATATTTGATGCATATCACGAATGGTTGTTTTCGATTCTTTTTGAGCTTGAATCAAAAATTACCATTCCAAAGGATCCTTACCAGGCAAGAGTCTTTGGGTTTATTTCCGAAAGACTGATTAATCTTTACGTGTACCACAACAAATTAAAAATTAAGGGCATCCCAATTTATAAAATTATGGATCTTTAAAAACTATGGAGAAAATTTAAACTTTTTTAATTTGTGCTTCGTACCAAACTTCCATGTTCAAAATACAAGTACTTCATCGCATGTTGATGGAAACGAAACTATTGAATTTTTGTGTAAAAAATCAACAACTTGCAAAGTTCTGCTTTTCAGCCGTAAATCAACCCAAACAAAACACGCAAACAATTCAACAACAACTACTTTACTTGTATCTTGGCAGCATTTTTTACTTTAAAACTCATCAAGAATAGGCTTCCAAAAGCGAATTACTTTTGGCTTATTAATCCCATGGCAGCCGAAAGGAAGCTTATTATTGGTTAATTTAAAACCTAATTTAGGCTTGCGATCAAGTCCAAAAAACACAGCCTCCTTGTAATCGGGAATTTTGAAATTCTTATCGAATTCCGGTGCTTTCAGTGACCAAAATACGTCCTCAATAGCATATAATTTTTTATGCTTCTCTTTTAAAACATTTGCTATAAATGTTTCATATTGTTTTGAAATAGCAAAATGTGATGCAGTTTTTCGAAGTGAAAACCCGCCATTTCCCACTTTGAAAAAAATTTTTTGTCGAATTTTATTTTTTTTCGAGGTGAATTTTTGAAAAATTCTATTAGTCACCTCAAAAGACGACGACGCTAACCAAGGAGACCCTATGTAATCATACCCTTTTGAACACCATTCTTCTAATTCATCTTTAAAAACAAATGCATCCAATTGATAGATTAATATATATTCTGAGTCTAGGAAATTTTCATAGAAAAAAGAGGACAACAAAAGTTCATTGTACCCTTCAATTGATGCGAAGTAATGTGGAAAAAAAATCTTACTTTGACAAGATTTATGTATTTCTGTCAGATAATCAATATTCAAGCCCTCAGGATGGATAATCACAATTTCATGATTACCCAAAACTTTACAGCATTGCCTAAATGACTTTTCCTCTAAATGTCCGAAAAAATCTTTGTAAATTGGGATAACAACTTTCACCATAGTAACTATCTTTTCATTGTCAAAAAGAAATGCAAAACTACACAAAAAATTACGGTGCCAACAAAAAAACAAATTTCAAAACTTTTCAAAACAGCTTCTAAAACACCTATTTAAGTTTTAATTATGGTAAAATAAAGCTAAATAAAAATCAAATTAATGTCAATAAATGCAATATGAATCTGATTACTAACTGTTTGAACACTTTTCAAGTGATACCTAGTTAAAAGGATTTTATGTTTTAAAATTAACATTTCCACTTTCTTTTCCCTAGTTTTGCATTTTACAAAAAAAACATTTTTTCAATCCTTCCTTTCTGGATTTGAACCTGCCTTTTTAGTGTTGTCAAGGTACTGATAAGCAGCCTTGTATTTTTTTTTTAGAAAACAGATCTCCAACCCATAAAATCTGCGATTTAGAACAGAAAAACTATGAAAATATCAAAAAAAATAAAATACTTCTTTAGAAGAATTCGCAAAATAAAAAAGCTAAAACAAGCTTATTCCCAAATAGAAACAAAATATTTAGAGGAAATAAATAGAATACCTTTACATTTCAACATATCAGAACAACCAAAAGTTTCTATAATTATACCTTTTTATAACGAAGAAGTGTACACCTGGAACTGTTTGCATTTTTTACATCAAAATCTAACAAATGAAATAGGATTTGAGATCTTACTAATAGACGATTGTAGCCCAGAAACAATGGATTTTTCACTTATTCAAGGGATAACCATTCATAGAAACCATACCAATTTAGGATTTTTAAAAAACATCAATAAAGGTATTTCACTAGCCAAAGGAGAATATATCTACATTTTAAACAATGATACAGAAGTGCACAAAGATTTCTTGAAAGAATTACTCTTTGTATTTGAAAACTTTAAAAATGTAGGGGCGGTTGGCTCTAAATTAACCAACCCAAACAAAACACTTCAGGAAGCAGGCTCTCTGTTCATGAAAAACTTAGATATCAGACAAATTGTAAAAAATAAAAAATCTTTTTATCCTGAAGTCAATTACATTACCAAAGTGGACTATTGTTCGGGTTGTAGTTTGCTTTTCAAAAGGAAAAATGACAATGGTGACCTAAATTTATTTGATGAACAATTTGCGCCGGCGTATTTTGAAGAAACCGATTTTTGTTTTCAATTGAAGTACATCCAAAAAAAGGAAATCTATTACACTCCTTTTTCTGAGGTGATGCATTACAATGGAATTAGTTACAATTCTTCCGATACCAATGAAGCTGCAACTATCAAAAAGGAAACACTTTTCAAAAATAACCTAGTAAAGTTTAAGACAAAATGGCACAACGAAATTTCCAATATTAAAGCACAAACAATTGAAGAACGGATTCTTGAAAAATACCAAAATAAGTCGATCGTCTTTTTTTCTGAGTCTATACCAACGCATGATAAAGATTCAGGCTCTAATAGACTAAAAGAGATCATGTCAGCATTTTTAGAGCTAGGTTACCACGTCACGCTAGTTTGTCAATATGCTTACAACAACAATACTTATATTCCGTTTTATCAAAAAATGGGAATAAATGTTTTTTTCGAGCATAAACAATACACCGGCTACACCAAATATCTTTTAGATCAAAGATTAACACCGGCCCTAGTATGGTTTTACGGTCCAGTAGTTTTCATGAAGCATATTAAAACTGTGAAGAAAATTTTTCCAGACACCGAAATGGTTTATGACATGGTAGATATTCATCATTTACGACATAAACGAGCAATTGAGTTATGCCCCAGTAAAATTTCAACGCGGAAAAAATTTTTAAAGTATCGAAAATTAGAGCTTAATGCATCAAAACTAGCAGACTATGTAATTACAATTTCAGAATTTGAGAAAGATTACATGAAATCAATATGCGATCAAGTGAAATTAAAAACCATATCAAATGTGCATTATCTAAAAATTAAAAAAGAAGAAACCTCCTCCTTTGAGGAGCGAAAGGATTTGTTATTTATAGGATCGACACACACACCAAATATCGATGCACTTTATTTTTTATATCATGAAATAATGCCAAAAGTATGGAAAGAATATCCTGAAATAAAAGTGAATGTGATTGGAAATGTTGATGCCGAAATAAAGGATATTCAACACCCAAATTTTGTTTTTCATGGTTTTGTCCCACAAATAGAACAATTTTTTATCACAAACAAATTGATGATTGCACCGCTACGCTATGGGGCGGGCGTTAAGGGAAAAATAGGACAAAGTTTTGAATTTCACTTACCCCTAGTCACCACTTCTATTGGTGCCGAGGGAATGAAGATTGTCGATAATGAAAATGCTTTTGTAGCGAATTCGGCAATTGATTTTGCCGAAAAAATCATTACACTCTACACCGATAAGGAAATTTGGACTAAATTTCATGATACCTCCGAAAAAAGCTTAAGACCATTTTCTAGAGATAAATTGAAAGAAACAATAAACAACATAACAACATAGATTGGAAAAAAAAATGCTGAGCTTACACTATTTTTTAAAACACCCGTTTTAAATAAATTTAAAAAAACATAAGTCTTAAAATATGTCTAAAATTACAACGTTTAAAAACAAATTATATTGAAAAAAAGTAGTTTATTTGCCGATTATTCAAAACACATAACATAAGCCAAGAAATACACTTTTATGAAAAAAAAATTACTTCTCATTTTAATTTGTTCGTTTAGCACTTTTATTCAAGCACAAACTTTAAATGATTTCTTCGAACAAACCAGCGAATTTCTGAATAAAAATGTATCCGAAAATGGCAAAGTAAATTATTCCCAATTGAAAAAAAGTCCCGGAGAACTTCTTTATATTTTAGACAATGTTTCCAAACTTGAAACAAACTTCAAAACAAAGGAAGAAGCCAAAGCCTTTTGGATCAATACTTACAACCTATTGGTAATTAAAGCGATTGTCGAAAAATCGCCTTTAGTTTCCGTCAACACTGTTCCTGGTTTTTTTACTGAAAAATCGTTTATCGTTGCCAAACAAGAGGTTACTCTCCATAATATTGAAAACACTATTTTGCGCGACGTGATTAAGGATGCCGGTGTACATTTTGTGTTATGCAAGGGGACCAATGGAGACGCCCCCCTTTTGAACGTCGCCTACACTCCCGAACAAGTAAACGATCAAATCAAACAACAAGTCAAATTATATATCAATAATAAGGATTTTTATAGGATTTTCAAAAACACCAACTCCATTGAATTGCCAAAAATGTTCGAGATTTTTAAAAGCGATTTTGTGACAGGCTATTTTAATGAAATCGATTTTATCAATATCTTTTTGGATAAAAAAATAGAAACTACCTACAAAGTCATGACCCGAGCTTATGATTGGTCGCTTAATAGTAAATCATAATTTAGTAGTACAAAATGTCCTAGCAGCTACCTCGTTTGATGCACAATTAAATAACATTTCGTTTTATTTAAAACTAAAAAAATCACTGCTTACATTGCTACAATTAGCAAAAAAAAGTAAGCAGTGATAAAAAAAAAGAAAAACGCAATTAAAAAGTATAGGTAGTTGCAAATAATATGGAGCCACTTGATTTTGATGTATTTCCATTTTTATCAAGATATACTCCTGCTGAAGCGTTGTCCAATCGCAACTCAGGAATTAAAGTTAAGTTACCAACTTTATAATCCAGCGATAAGGTATTGCAAACCACATTAGCCCCTACTCCACCGACAAATGCAGCAACAGCATCCGAGTCATCAAAATATTCCAATCGATAATGCAAACTTAAAACGTCTTTAAATTGATACGACGCATAGCCCACAACTGAAAACCAATTACCATCTAGGGTACGGTCAATATCATCATTTACTATGGCATACGTGGCATTGAAACCTAATCCAAAATCATCACTAACCTTCTTTGTAGCAACTAAATCAAATTGTGTTCTGTTTTTAGTGTTGAGACTATTGGCAGCGCCAACATTATAATTCATACTACCCGAAGTCATGTTTAGAAAAGCACTGCCGGTTGCTCCGGTGTATCCAATCTGGCCGATAAAGGTTTTTTGATTTGAACCAGCCTCTATAGCTGTTTTAAAATCTGTTGGATTTACAAATCCAAGCATGAAATTAAATTTGCCTGGCGTATAAATAGCTTTTAAGCCCGTATTAAAAAATGGACCATACGTAAAAGCATACGACATACTGTAGTTTTTATTCAAAACGGCATCTACAAGCTCATAACCAATATGAGTAGGAAAACTACCTGCTGTTAGTTTGAATGTACTACTTACCTCATACGACATATTCAATTGTCGTACCATATAAAATTCTGAGGCATCATTATAGGTAAACTCCTTAGCGCGTTTACCGAAGCCAATATCAGCAACAAAAGAGGCTTTACCTTTTTTATGAGTGATATTAAAGCTTAACATGCCCAACTCAAATGATTTATTCGATTTAGTAAAACTAGTATATGGATCAATTTGGTTTGAAAAACTTGACTTATAATAACCATCTGCGGCACCAGAAAAAATAGTAGCCGGAACATTGATAACAGGGTCTTCCTGAGAAAAGGAAATACTTGATGTAAGCAACAATGTTGCAAACAGGGCGATCTTTAAAATAATTTTTTTCATGTACGTTCAATTTTGGTTAAAATTTCAATTATTTGGTTCTATTTTTCTGGTATTCGGTCATTATTAGGCTAAGAAAAGCAGATTTTTTGTAAGTTTTATCTTTTTTTACCTTGACGAATTTATTACCTTTTTTTCAAGAACTTAAAAAAACAAAAAACTTTTTACCTTGATTTTGAAAGAATTACGAAATCCAAAATTTAAACTATAAATACTATTAAATCATTAGAAATAGAGATAAATTTTAATAATTGAATAGTTGTAAAAAATAAATTTTTATAATAAAAATACAATACACCCATTATTACAATGGGGCATACTGTTAAAATACGACTTAAAAACACTTACAACCCCATAAAAAATGACCTAATTGTATTTATTAGTATTTGTGTAAAAATTTGTTTTGTATTGAAAGAGGAAGGAATTATAAAATCAGTTAAACCCAGAATCCGGATTAGACATCGTCGCGAAGCTCAAATACTCAATAAAAGCAAAAGCACATGGACTATTTTTGAAGAAGAAAACAAAGTTCAGCGAATACAACAGAAAAATACAAACCCGGGATTAAATACTTACATATTTTGAATTTAAAAATGGGAGAACCAAACGAAGCGAATCTTGAACTCCACTAAAAATAAATATTAGTGAAAAAAGTTCTTGGTTTTGAAGAAGACATCGAAGATTACATTTGAACAAAAAAACAATTATAAAAACAAACGAAATTCATTCGCTGAATTCCTCTAAAAAATATAAAAATGGTGAAGTAATTCAGCTGTAGTAGATTTCTAATGCGGAATCTGGGTTAAAGCTTATTTGATGGTCACGATCCTTATTATGGAATGCAATAGCAACAAAAAACTATCATAAAGTGACTCAAAAAAACTTTTTACAGAAATACGTAGGAAAAAGTTAAAAAAACGACCAAATCGAATATCAGACCGTTAAGGAAAAAGAAGAAAAATAGTTTGTGTTGCCCAGTTAGAATTTATCCTCAATATCAGAACCTTCGCAGATAGCAACTCTAAAAACACAACAAAATTTCACAGAATACATCCGTAGCATCAATAAACACACGCTAAAAAACTAAAAAAAACGTAATCACTTCATAATCAGAACTTCAAATAAAATTTATTTTGTTTTCCTAGAAAAAAAGCACTATTTTTATTAACATAACCAAAAAAAAGAATGCTATGATACGAAAAGCCACCCTCAATGATCTAGACTCTCTAGCAGCTCTCTTTGACCAATACTTAGTTTTTTATAAAAAAAAATCGAACGTGATGCTTCATAAAGACTATTTAAAAAATCGGATAGAACATAATGAAGCGGTCGTATTCATCGCTTTTGATGAACAAAATAAAGCGATTGGCTTTGCTCTAAACTACATCACATTTTCATCTTTATTACTCAACAAAATAATAATATTAAATGACTTATTTGTAGATTCTTCCACCAGAAAAAAAGGAACGGCAAAACAATTAATCGAGGAAACTAAGAAACTAGCGTTGGAAATTGATGCACCCATCGTTCGATTAAGAACCGCCAAGAACAATTTTACCGCTCAAAACCTCTACCTTAAAATGGGATTTGTTCGAGATGAACATTTATACGGCTATGATTTGGTAATTACTCCGTAAGGATCAAAAAAAAACTCAAAATCAGGGTTCATGATTTTGAGTTTTTAGCATAACTACTCTTTTTTACTACTTTACCTTTGTCAGAATGTACTTGCTTGCCAAATCGCCGGCAACAATATCACCTTTCATGTCCAACTGAACCACGTAATTTTCTCCGACTTTAAATTGATTCGGTCTATTTTCCACTCCATTCAAAACTACTACAGAACCGCTTTTATCCCAAGAAAAACTGCCTTTTATTTCATTGATAGTCCCCCCTTTACCTAGATATTGCGTTCTTAAAACATAAAAACTACCGCTGTTTAGAGATAATTCTGTTACAATTCCTTCACAATTTGCGCAAGGAGTAACCCCTTTATAAATTCCAGTCCAATCTAACGAATTTTGCGAAGTAGCTCCCTTTGATGGCATTATCACACTGCCTTCTTTTGCATTGGCAGTATTTTGTGCACCTGCAGCATTACCAATTGCATCAGTTGTTTGTTTTTTACAGGACAACAGCACCGCACTACAGGCAAGAAATAAAAGCAAAATTTTTTTCATTTGTATTTGAATTTAATTAGACTAACCCACTACAAAATTGGCTGTTTTTAACCCTATTTTGCAGCAAAAAAAGGCAAAAACCAAGCAGTATATGGATACACTCAAATTTAGTTTTTATATTCGCTAAGACACCTAGTACTAAAACAAGAACCTTCTATGAATTATAAAGTCTTCGCAAATCACATTCGCAACACCAATCCAAGGGCTTGAAAAAATACAACGCATTTTTGGAGCTGTAATGTTTCTATTGCAGTAGTGTATTTTGTTTCGGCTCGGAAACAGCACCCAAATAGGATATACTAGCTCTGCTGTTGCTTTTAATCATTAAAGTCGCACCTCCGTCTGCATAAACTGTCAGCTGAATTTTGTAAGTATCATTTTTCCCCCTTACACCAGCATTCAATTCATATCCCTTTTTACCTTTCTCTAACGTAAAATTGGTAGGCACACCTTCAAATTGCAAACCACCATCTCCGCCTCCATAAGGCAAAGCGCCCGTTGCCCTCCCAAAAAAGGGCATTTCGCTTTTGATTAACCTGGGAGAAAAATGAATATAATTAGGATTTGTAGTCAAATCAATACTACTATATCCCATAGGCAAGGCTCTATTGGCGACAAATTGAAAATTTCTACTGGCCATAAGTTGATCAATTTTGCGTTGTTGCTCCATTTTTTTGACAAGCTTCAGCTCTTTCTTGGTTTTTTCTTGAGAGAAAAGATAGTTTGACATCAACAGCAGCATCATTAAAAAAAGACTTTTACATTTAACTGTTTTCATACAAAAATTGATTAGCAGTGCATAAATTCATAAAAAATTACAAATACACAATGGTGAAACATTTGCCCTTGCCTCAATATAATGAAATGCTATGCCTAGCGTTACATATTTAATCTATTGAAAGCAAATTTCAAGAACTAAGTAGAAAAAATCACTCCCAACAGACTGAATTTCTTATTTTTTTTGAAAACGCATTAAAGCAATTCCATCACCTTCCAAAGTGAGAACAGTGCCATCCTCAGTAACTTTGTATGAGTCAATTTTATCTAACATGCTCATAAATACCGTATCGCCATTACCAGGGCAAGCCATCATGGTAACTGCCATTTTACTTTCCTTAAATGAAATTTTACTTCCGTCTACAGATAGCGCTCCCGAAAAATTATTACAACTGTTTTTACCAAATACTTTTTTATCGGCCAGATCAAAGTTTATTGTCGGTTTTACTTCAGGGTATAGGCCTTCAAAAGCAATTCTTGGACCACTAATAAATGTCAAAGCCCACTCTCCTTGCAATGAATTTGCTAAATTTGTTGTATTTTTGGTCGTATTACAAGAGATGAATGTCATAAAAATTAGTGCTGATAATAGGCTAAACTTCTTCATTTTTTATTTTATTTAGTGTTTGTATGTAAATTTACTAAAATCATGCCAAACAAAACGCGGTAGAACAGTTAATCCAAAAATTAATATAAAATTAAGAAAACACATAATCATGAAAATATTAGGAATAGGATCACGAATAGCACATAAAAACCACGGTAAGGGAGTCATTACCAACGTCACCTCAACACATTACTGGGTCACTTTTATTGATTCTGGGTTAGAAACCATCGCACTAAACGACGAATTTACAGTTATTGAAGCCGCAGAAAACGAAGTTGATACCATCAGTCTGTTTGACATAGAAACTACTTTAAAATCCATCTTGAGAAAATGGTCGGATGTATCCGAAATTGTACCAATAGCCGACAAATGGAAAGGTGGAAAAATCATTTTAGAACCCGGACAACCTGGTTTAGCTTCGAAAGAAATTCCAATTGATACTTTTTTTCATAAAATTATCATGGTTAGGGATCGTTTAAGAGTAATGGAGCAAAAAATTAATTCAAGTAACATTGAGGAATTAGAAAAGATAGAACTACAACACTATCTCACGCGAATTTATGGCTCGCTAACCACTTTTAATATTATTTTCAAATCTCCTACTCATACCTTTGTGGGCGAAAAAACAAAATAAAAACTCACCTACGATTTAAACCTTCAATTAAATATTTTTATATGAAAAACAGCACAAACAGAAGAGATTTTTTGAAAAAAACTGGAATCTTATCTACAGGAATTTTTATGGGAAGCTCTATTTTGAATTCCATCTTTGCCTCAAATTCAAAAGTATTCTTACCAAGTGACCACGCTGGTTTATCAACACAGGAAGGCTTTACCCTTCCAAAACTACCCTATTCCTATGAAGCACTAGAACCTCATATTGATAAACTAACCATGGAAATTCATTATTCAAAACATCATTTAGCCTATGTTACCAACCTCAACAAGGGGGTACAAGCGCTGGATAGTAGCTTATTGGATAAAGCGAAAACGTTGCATTCGATTTTCGAGAATATGCCACTTTTTCCAGAAGTCATTCGCAACAATGCAGGCGGCCATTACAATCATAGTTTGTTTTGGACTTTAATGAAACCCAACGGTGGGGGAAATCCAAAAGGAAAACTGGCAGAAAGTATTAACACTACTTTTGGTTCCTTTGAAAATTTTAAAAAACAGTTTTCTGATGCAGCAGCAAAACGCTTTGGTTCCGGCTGGGCTTGGTTGGTGGTTTCAGATGGAAAATTAGTAATCACCTCGACCCCGAATCAAGATAATCCGTTGATGAATTTACCTACTATTGTTTCAAAAGGAAAACCAGTTTTGGCTTTAGATGTTTGGGAGCACGCCTATTACCTTAAAAATCAAAACAGAAGAGCTGATTACATCGCTTCCTTCTGGAATGTAATCAATTGGGATGCAGCCGAAACTCTTTTTAGCAGTTAAGTATAAGAAAAATGGATTATAGTAACCACATTCAAAACAACTTTTACAGTAGGCACCTTGAATGTGGTTTTTATAATAGACACAAGCGAAAGTCGCCTAGCAATATGAAAAAGTTTAACGTACACTTACCCTTGCATTTTGTAAAATAGCATAGCTTTGCACTTCTAAAATAAAACAATGATTAACCCCTCGATACCAGGTTGGATTGATAAATACTTTGTGGAGCAACCCTTTTCTAAAGAGCTTTCGCTAGAAAACAGCGCTTCATTTTATTTAAAAACCAGAAAAACTGGTTTTATTTACGGTCACATCATTGCTTTTAATACCATACAGCCCATTGCATCCAAACGATGGTTTAAAGAGGAAATTTCAAAAGTTGCTTTACTTAATACGCTTTATGGCGCATTTTGCTTACTAGAAAAAGACCATTCGCCGAAGCATTTTATTGCAAAAACGCTAGAATTTTACAACCAAATGAATCCTCAAGGATTTAATCTATTTAAAAAGATACTGCCCAAAAACACTCCTTCGTTAACTCTTGAAAACTACATTGGCGAGCGAGTGCAAACTAATGATAGCATTATCAATAAAAATTTCTCGCATTTGGTTACCAATGCCCTTTTGTTTATTGATGTGTTGGCTTTTTGTCAATTTTTGAAACATGGCGCAATACCCGACAAATACTTGAAAAGAATAGAAGAAACCGTCGTAAACATTGTCGCTTTAGCTTTGAAAATTAAAAGTAACAAAACACATTATGACGATTTGTTAATCAAACTTTTTGAGGCATCTGTTCGGTATTCAAAGTTTTCTAAAAATGCAGTTGTTACACTAGAATCGCTAGAATTAGATTATTTTAGTCACGAATTAGAGCGAAAGTATTTGATCGATGTAACCGGCATGGCGCTATGGAGCGATGGCGTAATCGAGAAAGAGGAGGCCTATTTTTTATATACTTTGGGCAACCTTTTGAATGAAACCGACTCATTTGTAAACGAGTCCATTTATCATACCAATGATTTTATAACTACCCATAAAAAAGAGATACCCTATTTTAATTATTCCAATCCAGTCAAACATTTTTATGACCAAACCACCGAAACTGTGGTCAACCTTGTGGCCCGCAACAAGAATAGATTGGTCAAAGAAATACTAGAGAGTAAAGAATTAATGATTTTGCTCGCGCACTCTACTCGAAGAGATTTGGATGAGAAAGAAAAGAAAAAAGTGAGAAAACAAGTACTTGATATTTGCAAAACTATCCCTTCTCTTACTATTTTTTTATTACCAGGAGGAAGCTTACTTCTTCCCATTTTAATAAAATTTATCCCCACTTTACTACCTTCATCCTTTAATGAAAATCGAAGTGAAGATTAAAAACCGTTTTTGGTTTACGTTGTACACAGAATAAGAAATGTATAAAAATAAAAAAAACGAAAGCAATACGTTTCGTTTTTTTTAAATGCTAATTTGTAAAAATGCTTAGGCTAACCAAGCTTGCATCATCCAAATTGTTTTTTCTTGCTCAACGATAAAATCACTCATCATGGAATTAGTTCCTTCATCATTAATTTCTGCAGAATTCGCCAAAATTTGTCTTTCAATAGTTAACAATGCTGCCAATGAGGCTACGATAAGTTGAATGGCTTTCTCATCATTTGAAATATTTTTGCCAACTTCTAGTTTATTGTGAGCGATATAATCCTCAAAAGTGTGTAAAGGTGTACCGCCAAGCGTTAGAACGCGTTCTGCAATCAGGTCTATTTTTAATTGGGAATCGTTGTACAATTCTTCAAATTTCACATGCAAATCAAAAAAACGTTTCCCTCGGATATTCCAATGCAAACCTCTCAAACTTTGGTAATACACCTGAAAATTTGAGAGTAAAACATTTAATTCAAGAACAATTTTATCTGTTTCTTCGATTGGCAATCCTATTGTATTGAGTTTCATCTTGTGTTTTTTAATGTTCAAAACAAATTTACAACCTTTACTTCTTAATAAATTCCCAAAAAAATGTTAGTTTTTATTTCAGGATTGACAAATACTATTCGTTATCCTTGTTTCAAAAAAAAGCCTGCAAAACATCTTTGCAGGCCTTCAATTAATAAAAAAAAAGTTGTTATACGTTAAATCTGAAATGCATTACATCTCCATCTTTAACTACATATTCTTTTCCTTCAACTTTAAATTTTCCGGCTTCTTTACATTTGGCTTCTGATCCGTAGTGTACAAAATCTTCATACGCAATAACCTCGGCACGAATGAACCCCTTTTCAAAATCGGTATGAATAACTCCCGCAGCTTGTGGAGCCGTTGCCCCAATATTAATAGTCCAAGCACGCACTTCCTTTACACCAGCGGTAAAATAAGTTTGTTGTTTTAAAAGTTTGTAGGCCGCGCGAATCAGCACAGATGCTCCTGGCTCAGTTAATCCCATATCTTCAAGAAAAACCTGACGTTCTTCATAACTTTCTAATTCGGTAATATCTGCCTCTGCTCCAACGGATAGCACAATTACTTCTGCCTCTTCGTCCTTTACTAACTCGCGAACTTGATCAACATAAGCATTGCCATTTACGGCTGAATTTTCATCCACATTGCAAACATATAGAACAGGTTTTGCCGTAATCAATTGAAAACTTTCCAACAAAACTTCTTCCTCATTGCTTTGAGGAAAAACGGTACGTGCTGATTTTGCCTGCAAAAGTGCTTCTCTAATCCGATCTAAAAATGCTTTTTCAGTTTGCGCTTCTTTGTTTCCTGTTTTTGCTGCACGATTTACTTTTTCTAAACGTTTTTCAACGTTTTCTAAATCTTTCAACTGTAATTCGATATCAATCGTTTCTTTGTCGCGAATTGGATTGACGTTGCCATCAACATGCACAATATTGTCGTTATCAAAACAACGCAAAACATGAATAATTGCGTTACACTCTCTAATGTTTCCTAGGAATTGATTCCCTAATCCTTCACCTTTACTTGCTCCTTTTACCAAACCTGCAATATCTACAATATCCACCGTTGCCATTTGTACACGCTCTGGCTTAACCAATTCTTCTAATTTTTCGATTCTTGGATCTGGAACATTCACTACCCCAATATTAGGCTCGATGGTACAAAAAGGGAAGTTTGCACTTTGCGCTTTGGCATTTGACAAACAATTGAATAAAGTTGATTTTCCAACATTAGGTAAGCCTACAATTCCTGCTTTCATAGTATATAAATTTCTGAGAATCAAAACCGATCCTACTTTTTAGCGATTACAATTTTTAAAGTTTGCAAATATAAGATTTAAAATATCGGTGTTAAAGAACATTCAAACATTTATTGATAGTTGACAATAAATTTTAAAAAAATATATTTTTATGATTGTTTTATAAAAATATATCTTATTTTTAACACCGTATTAACAAAACAATAACCAATTAAAACAAACATTTATGAAAAAACTATGCTTATTATTTTTTCTTCTTTGCTCCTTTATTATGGTAGCACAAAAAGAAGTAACCGGTCTAGTAAAAGACAATCAAGGAAACCCACTACCTGGTGTAAACATCCTAGAAAAAGGAACCTCTAATGGCACTTCAACCGATATGGACGGAAAATACAAAATCAGAATTAACGAAGATTCTTTTTTAGTGTTTAGCTATGTTGGCTATACTACGGTAACCAAATCAACTGCTGGCATTGTTTTGAACGTTACCCTAACAGAAGAAGGTACTCAAAATCTTGATGAGGTAGTAGTAACAGGAACCCGAACTGCCCCAAGAAGTAATACCACTTCTGCTTTGCCTATTGACGTACTTTCGTCAAAAGATTTAGTTTCAACTGGGCAAGCTAGTTTCGACAAAGCTTTACAGTACAAAATCCCTTCCTTTAATACAGTACAAACTCCAGTAAATGACGCTACATCGTTACTAGATCCATACGAAATTAGAAACATGGGGCCCAGTAGAACGTTAATTTTGATTAATGGAAAACGTAAAAACCTAAGTTCACTAGTGTATGTACAAACGTCTCCCGGACGTGGAGAAACAGGTGCAGATATCTCAGCTATTCCTACAGACGCTATCGAGAGAGTAGAGATTTTACGTGATGGAGCCTCGGCTCAATACGGTTCAGATGCGATTGCAGGTGTTATGAACATTATCCTTAAGAAAAATAACAACGTGGGATCGGTTACCGTTAGAAGTGGAATTACTGCTGAAGGAGATGGAGAAATGCTAGG
>JBOFUD010000089.1:0-8426 GCA_051652385.1 Flavobacterium sp. | reverse complement strand
AATACGTCCTGCAGCTACATCCCATGCAAAGTAAGAAACATAATCGGTATTGGGCTTTAAAGTTCTCGTTAACACCAAAACTTCATAACCCTTTTTGACCAACAAATACGTTAAATAAACGCCCACAAATCCCGTCCCGCCTGATAGTACAACCTTCTTTATCATCTTAATTTAGGTATTATCAATATAATTTATGCAAACATAGGTTAATTTTTTGTTTAACGTTATCAATAATTAGTTAAACATGTCTATCTTTATACTCGAATTTAAACTTACTAAAAAATGGCTACTAAAAAATCAACACTAACCAAGGACAAAATTGTAACCTTCTACATGAACGATATATTGGAAGAGAAGGAAAAAATAAAATCAGTTTATCATTTTGCACAAAATCATGGTTTTACGGAAGCAGAATTTTATGGTTTTTTCGGTACACTCGAGGCAATTGAGAAAGAAATATTCATCATGTTTTTTGACAACACTATTGAACTTTTACAAAAAAACGCTGCGTATCCGAGTTATGACATGAGGTCAAAATTATTGAGTTTTTATTTTACATTTTTCGAAGTGCTTACCGCCAACCGAAGTTATGTTTTATATGCCTTGCGACAACATAAAAATCAGTTAAAAAATGTGATGATCTTAACCGATGTTCGAAAGAAATTTAAAAATTACATTGTTGAAATCACAACAGATGATTTTCGAACACAAGTCGAGCGCTTTCAAGAATATCAAGAAAAAGCAACCACAGAATCGTTGTGGATACAATTCCTTTTGACTCTTAAATTCTGGATGGACGACAGTTCAGCTGGGTTTGAAAAAACAGACATCTATATCGAAAAATCAGTGAAAGCAGCTTTCGAGTTAATGAATATTACCCCAATTGATAGTTTAATCGACTTTGGGAAATTTATCTTCAAAGAAAAAATTCAAAAACAATCCTAATGAAAACCATAGATTATATTCCAACCTCAAAAATCGAAAGAGCTACCAAATTGGTGCAAACTGGTGCCAAAGTGGGCGTAAATTACCTTAAGTATTACGGTGAGAAAATGGTTAATGCTGATTTGACAAAAGATAAATTAAACGAAGACAATGCCGAAGACATCTATGACGGACTCAAAAGCTTAAAAGGAAGTGCCCTGAAAGTTGCGCAAATGTTAAGTATGGACAAAAGTTTTCTGCCGCAAGCTTATGTAGAAAAGTTCTCTTTGTCGCAGTTTTCTGTACCACCACTCTCTGCGCCTTTGGTGTTAAAAACCTTCAAAACTAACTTTGGAAAAACACCTTACGAAATTTTTGACGAATTCAATGCAGAATCGGTCAATGCAGCGAGCATTGGTCAGGTGCATTCGGCCAAGAAAAACGGCAAACATTTAGCAGTAAAAATTCAATATCCGGGCGTGGCCAACAGTATATCCTCTGATCTGGCATTAGTAAAACCAATGGCCATTCGCATGTTCAATTTACAAGGAAAAGATTCTGATAAATATTTCAAAGAAGTAGAAGATAAATTGACGGAAGAAACCAATTACACACTAGAGCTTAGACAAAGCCAGGAGGTGGTGAATGCTTGTAAAAAAATAGACAACTTGGTTTTTCCAATGTATTACCCTGAATATTCGTCTGAGAAAATTTTAACTATGGATTGGATGACTGGCAAACACTTATCTGAATTTACAAGCAAAAACACCGATCAAGAAACATCCAACAAAGTGGGCCAAGCGTTATGGGATTTTTATATGTACCAAATTCATGTATTACGAAAAGTACACGCTGATCCGCATCCAGGAAATTTTTTGGTAAATGAAGATCAGCAGCTAGTTGCTCTGGATTTTGGTTGTATGAAAAGCATTCCAAATGATTTTTATATCCCTTATTTTGAATTGGTCAACAAGGAAATTATCGATAATAAACAGCTTTTCAATGCTAAATTATTTGAACTTGAAATCCTTAGAAAAGAGGATACACCAGCGGAAATTGACTATTTTACCAGTATTTTTTATGATTTATTGTCACTTTTTACCCTGCCCTTTCAAAAGGAACATTTCGATTTCTCAGATGAAGATTTTTTTAGCAACATTGCAAAATTAGGGGAGCGATTTGCAAAAGATACAAATCTCCGTAAAATGAATGGTAATCGAGGTTCGAAACATTTTATTTATATGAATCGCACATTTTTTGGCCTGTACAATTTAATGTTTGATTTGAAAGCAAATATTGTGGTTAATCAATATCATCAATACGTTTAAAATTGAAAAAAACACACTTACCCTCCAAAATATGTGCAGTCTGTCAACGCCCTTTTGATTGGAGAAAAAAATGGGAAAAAGTTTGGAATGAAGTCAAATATTGTAGTGAAAAATGCAAAAGAAACAAAAAGGAATCGTTTGGTTCAAAAACGATTTAAGAATCTCGGATAATGCGGCCTTGCAAAGCGCCATCTCTGAAAACGAAAACGTAGTGGGTGTGTACTGTTTTGAACCGAAACACTATGCGGAAACGCTCTATGGTTTCAAGAAAACCTCTCATTTCAGAGCGAAATTCACTATTGAGTCTGTTCAAGAATTGCGTGCAAATTTGGAAAATATCGGCATTCCGTTATTGGTTTTTCAAGATTCGGCTGAGAAGGTGCTCCCAACGCTACTCGACTTATCGGATCCCACCACTATTTACCATCAAAATGAATGGACTAGCGAAGAAAACACAACACTTGAGGCAGTTAAATTAAAATGCGGTGGAGGGGTAAAATTTGTAGGTACCAACCATCAGTTTTTATTCCCGCCGGAATGCATTCCGTTCCATATTAATGAGGTTCCGAAGGTATTTACACAATTCAGAAATGCCTGCGAAAAAAAAGCAACAGTCCCGAAAATAGAAATCATAAAACCACAGCGCGACGCTACGATTGCGACGGATCAAACCACAATTCCTACCCTAGCGGATTTGGGTTTTGAAACGTTTGAGGAAGATCGACGAACGGCTTTTCCTTTTCGTGGAGGTGAAAATCAAGGGCTGCAAAGACTGCAAGATTACCTTTGGAATACTAGAAAAATCAGTCAGTACAAACAAACCCGCAATGGGCTGATAGGTACAGATTATAGCTCTAAATTTTCTCCTTGGTTGGCCAATGGATGTCTTTCGCCAAGAACTATTTATTGGGAAATTAAACGTTATGAAAAAGAAATAGAGGCCAATGAATCCACTTATTGGTTAATTTTCGAACTGCTATGGAGGGACTATTTCAAGTACATTTCATTGCAAAATGGAAATGCTATTTTCAAATTAGGAGGTATTTTAGATCGTGACTACCAATGGTCCAAAAACGCAAAAGGTATTAACCAATGGATTAACGGAAATACCCGAGAACCGTTTGTAAATGCTAATATGATAGAACTGCAGCAAACAGGCTGGATGAGCAATCGCGGTCGTCAAAACGTAGCCTCCTATTTTGCAAAAACGTTGCAATTGGACTGGCGCATCGGAGCGGCCTATTTTGAATCGATGCTTTTAGATTACGATGTACATAGCAATTACGGCAATTGGATGTATGTAGCTGGAGTGGGCAACGATCCTCGCGACAGAAAGTTTAATGTGGCTTTGCAGGCACAAACCTACGATGGACAATCAAAATTTCAGCAGCAATGGTTGCAACAACAGTTATTCTGAAAAAAATGAAAACTAATAAAAAACAAATCAATATAGTTTGGTTCAAAAGAGATCTTCGTTTGCAAGATAACGAAGCGATATTCAATGCCTTGAGCGCTGAACAGCCCACGCTGCTGCTGTATGTTTTTGAAAAGTCATTAGAAAAAGATCCGCACTACAGCGCGCGCCATTGGAACTTTATCAAACAATCTATTTTGGTACTCAACCAACAATTGCAATCGTACAATACCAAGGTGTTGGCTGTGGATGGCGAAGTCATCAGTGCCATCAATAGCATTTTGGAAGTGTACACTGTGAAAAATGTTTTTTCACACCAAGAAACAGGCATCCGAATTACGTATGAGCGAGACAAAGCATTCAAACGTTTCTGCAAAAACAACTTGATAGTTTGGAAAGAGAATGTTAATAATGGCATTTTTAGAGGTTTGCAAAATCGCAACAACTGGGTAGCACAATGGGAAAGTTACATGAATGAACCTCAATTTCAGTTTCAAGCAAATGCCAGTACTTTTTTAAATCTTGACGAAATAGAAACGATAGAGCAACTACTTGAAAAAACAAGCTTGGCCACAATTCCTGATACTACTTTTCAAAAAGGAGGCTCCGAAATGGCACAGAAATACCTCAATTCCTTTTTCAAGGAGCGGTATTTCAACTACAACAATCACCTATCAAAACCCCTGTTGGCTCGAAAAAGTTGCAGTCGTTTGTCTCCCTACATTGCTTGGGGAAATTTATCAACGCGCGAGGTTTTGCAAAAAGCAGCAACTTTTCGCTTAACTTGTGCTAACAAAAAGCAAATTGATTCTTTCGTTTCTCGCCTCACTTGGCAAGCTCATTTCATTCAAAAATTTGAAATGGAAGAAATTATGGAGTTTGAAAGTGTAAACAAAGGGTATCATGATTTGCCAAAAAAAACAAATCAAACCTATATAGAGGCCTGGCAAAAAGGACAAACAGGCGTGCCGCTGGTCGATGCTTCGATGCGATGTTTGAACGAAACAGGATACCTCAACTTTAGAATGCGTGCTATGCTGGTGTCATTTTTTACCCACAATCTTTGGCAACCATGGCAGGAAGCATCGCAGCATTTATCTCAAATGTTTTTGGATTTTGAACCCGGCATTCATTATCCACAGTTACAAATGCAAGCGGGAGAAACCGGTGTAAATTTACTGCGAATTTACAGTCCAATAAAAAATAGTTTGGAGCACGATCCACAAGGGGAATTCATCAAACAATGGGTCCCGGAGTTACGAAATTTAGAACTTCCTTTTGTACATGAGCCAAGCAAAATGTCGTTTTTGGATCAAAAATTCAACAATTTCGAGCTAGGAAAAGACTACCCAAAACCAATTGTTAATATTGATAGAACTCGAAAATATGCCTCGGATTATCTGTTTAAAATGAAAAAAAATCCAAAAGTAAAAGAAGAAAGCAATAGGATTTTAAAACTCCACACGCTAGCTGATATTGGAGATACTGATTAGAAAATAAATGCTAAAAAAAACCTACTTATGCCTAATAATAGCACCTTAACCGAAATAGAAATTGATCGCATCATTGAAATGGCTTGGGAAGACCGAACCACTTTTGAGGCTATTCAACTACAATTTGGATTAAAAGAACAAGAAGTAATCGATTTAATGCGTACCGAAATGAAGCCTTCGAGTTTCAGAATGTGGCGTGCAAGAGTTCAGGGTCGAAAAACGAAACACGAAAAACTACGCTCCTTCGCGGAAGGCCGATTTAAATGCACAATGCAAAGACAAATTACACACAATAAAATATCGAAACGATAACCAAACTTCTTAGAACATGAAAAACATAGTAATCATTGGCGGTAGTAAAGGAATTGGCAGCGCCATTTTAATGCAACAGCTTCAAAACAACCAAGTATTCAACATCAGCAGAACAGCTCCTGATTTATCGCATCCCAATTTAACCCATTATCCAATTGATGTTTTAAAAGATCCGCTACCTGATATTGAAAATGTAGATACCTTAATTTACTGCCCCGGTTCGATAACTTTAAAACCCATTGGAAGTCTCAGCGTAGTAGATTTTAAAAATGATTTTGAAATCAATGTCATTGGTGCCGTAAAAGCCATTCAGAAATACTTACCAGCTTTGAAAAAAGGAAAAAATCCGTCTATCTTGTTGTTCAGCACAGTGGCGGCCAAATTAGGAATGCCCTTTCACGCCAGTATAGCGACCGCTAAAGCAGGGGTCGAGGGTTTGGTCAAATCGTTGGGAGCTGAATTGGCATCAGTAGTACGTATTAATGCAATTGCACCTACAATAACCGAAACATCATTGGCAGCCGGAATTTTGAGAAATGACAGAATGAGAGAAAATATGATAGAACGCCATCCAATGAAAGGATTTTTGAAACCAGATGAAGTCGCACACATGGCCAATTTCTTGATTTCAGAAGAATCAAAGTCCATTTCGGGACAAGTCTTTGCTCTAGATTATGGAATTGTAACTTTTAAGATTTAACTTTATAGCTATTCCATTGTGGTACAATTCATTTTAACGTTAATTTCGCTACTGCTGTCGATAATAATTGCATTACTTGTAGGATCGTAGTATATTTTCAGTAAAAATCACTTGCTTATGAACATTCTATTAACTGGAGCCACAGGTTATGTTGGCAAGCGATTACTTCCCTTATTAGTAGCTCAGGGACATCAGGTAATTTGTTGCGTACGGGATAGAGATCGCTTTTATGTGCCCGAAAATTTGAGTCCTCAAGTTCAAGTAATTGAAGTTGATTTTTTGAATCAGGAAACACTAAGCGCTATTCCTAATGAAATTGATGCCGCTTACTATTTAATTCATTCCATGTCGGGAGCCGCCAAAAATTATGATGAGCTTGAATTTAATGCCGCTGTCAATTTTGTAGACCGAATGAATCTGACCCGAGTTAAACAGGTTATTTATTTGAGTGGCATTGTAAATGACGTCATTTTATCAAAGCACTTGGCCTCGAGAAAGGCAGTAGAAAACGTCTTAAATACCGGTTTCTATGCCATTACAACCTTACGAGCAGGGATTATTGTAGGTTCCGGAAGTGCCTCTTTTGAAATTATTCGAGATTTAGTTAACAAACTGCCGTTGATGATTACTCCTAAATGGCTCAATACAAAATGTCAACCTATTGCAATTTCTGATGTCTTAGAATTTTTGCTCAAAACGTTACACAATACGGCTACTTTTGATCAAAATTTTGATATTGGTGGTCCTGATATTCTCACTTACAAAGAGATGCTTTTACAATATGCCGATGCCGTACATTTGAAACGGTACATCTATACCATACCCATCATGTCGCCAAAGCTGTCGTCATATTGGCTATATTTTGTAACCTCAACTACCTACAAACTCGCCTCCGCCTTGGTAAGTAGTATGAAAGTCGAAGTCATCTGCCATGACAATCGTATTAATGGGTTATTGAAGGTACAGCCCATGAGTTACAAAGAGGCAGTTTCACGAGCACTAGTCAAAATAGACAACGACGATATAGCTTCAAGCTGGAAAGACGCCATGATTAGTGGCCAGTTTACTGGTAATGTAGCCGATTATCTCAAGGTGCCAAAAAAGAATTGTTTTATCGATCGCCGAAAAAAAGAAATCCTCAACCGAAAATACACCATTGAACGTATTTGGTCTATTGGAGGCGAAACGGGCTGGTATTACGGCGATTGGTTGTGGGGCATTCGCGGATTTATGGACAAAATAGCAGGAGGTGTTGGTTTACGTAGAGGTCGCACCAACCAGCACGACATTCACTCTGGCGATGTTTTGGATTTTTGGCGTGTGTTATACGCCAACAAACAAGAAGGGAAACTCATTTTATACGCAGAAATGAAGCTCCCGGGTGAAGCTTGGCTTGAATTCAAAATTATTCACGACACGCTCTACCAAGCCGCCACCTTCAGGCCACACGGCATTTGGGGCAAATTATATTGGTACTCAGTACTGCCGTTTCATGGCTTTATCTTTGAAGGAATGATCAATAAATTGATTAAAAAATAATTTTAGATTGTAAACAAAATTGATATTCCTGCTACGCTGTCTGATGATTTAAGGCTCTCATACTCCCTCATCATCTTCTTGATTTTTGAAGGCGATTAATCTTGCAAATCATTGCATAACGAATTTAGCCATATCAATTGCCATTACGCAAAATGTACCGAAAAGTTATCCTTTCATTCCATTTTATCGAAATCAATTTCTACAATAGGATTGTAAAACCACGGGTTGCACTTGACTACTTTAATCTAGATTCCGAAGTAGTTCTTGTTGCGAAACGAAAGTTTTTCGCTATTTTATGTTGGTTACCGCTCAAAGACTGGCTTTGTTTCGTACTTTAGAACCTTCTCCTATTTCATTTTCGAACTGCGGTTTTTTACTTAGTACCAACCGCTACTTTTTTATAATCGAACACATCCAAATTCCGTGTTAGAAATCAACTACACTTGGTTTATTTCATCATTTATATATTTTTTTAGCGGTGCTTTGTGACTAATTTGTTCATTCAAAATCAAAAAAAAATTTCATGAGTGATTATTTTTAGTGGAACTCAAGATTCGCTTCGCGTGGTTCTCCTATTTTTAACCCAGATTCCGCATTAGAAATCTACTACAACTGAATTCTTCTTCAAAACCAAGAACTTACTCCTATTTTTAAATTCAAAATACAAAAGTATTACATCTTCAAAAATAGTCCGTGAGCTCTTGTTTTTATTGAAT